>NZ_KQ968570.1:6473-126710 GCF_001578585.1 Sutterella sp. KLE1602 | reverse complement strand
ACCCCGGTTTCGAAAGAGACCGGGGTTTTTGTTTTTCAACGCCTCAAGGATTTCGGCCCCGCGGATGCGCAACGGCCCGCAGACGGGGCCTGCGGGCCGGGACCTCAGGAAGTGTCTCAGACGCCTTCAGAGGCCCTTGGGGAGCCTCAGATGACTTCCCAGTGGTGGTGCACGCCTGCGGCCTGGCAGACGTTCAGAATGGCCGCCATTTCGCCGTCGGAGATCTCGACGCCGTTGGCAAGCCTGTCGGCCATGCGGAGGCGTTCGGGTTCGCCCGGCGTGAGCACGGGGTTGTTGACGGGGTCGGGAGCCGGAGAGCTCTTGACGTAGTCGACCATCGCATCGAATTCGGCCTTCATCCAGTCGAGGTTGCCGAGCACGGACGGATCGATCATGAAGGCCGTCATGTTGTTGACGATGCTGCCGTCGCGCTCGTGGCCCGGCTGGATGGTCTCGCCGTGCGCGAGGAGGCCTGCAAGCAGCTCGCAGGCCATGGCGAGGCCCGAGCCCTTGTGCTTGGCGAACGCCATCAGGGCACCCTTCTCGCCTTCCTGCCACATCGGTGTGGGGTCGTTGGTGGGATGACCGTCGACGTCGAGCACCACGGGTTCGTCGAACTTCTTGCCGGCGAGATAGGCGACGCGGGTCTTGCCCATCGCCACGATCGACGTGGCGAAGTCCAGGATGAACGGACCGTGCGCGTCGGTGCCGGGCATCGCCACGCACATGGGATTTGTGCCGAAGCGGGCCTTGGAGCCGTTGAACGGCGCGACGAGCGGAAAGAAGTGGTTGACGTTCACGAAGTGGATCGAGACCATGCCTGCGGCGGCAGCCTGCTCGCCGTAGGTGCCGATGCGGCCGAGATGGCAGCTGCGACCGATCGTGTACATGCAGATGCCGTGCTTCTTCGCGCGCTCGATGGCCATGTCGGTCGCCTCGCGGCCGATGCGCTGGCCGTAGCCTCGGCAACCGTCGAGCTGGAGCACGGGGCCCGTGTCCTTGATGACGTTGAGCGGGGCGTTGGGAATGAGCTTGCCTTCGTTGAGGTACTGGGCGTACATGGCGATCATGCCCACGCCGTGGCTGTCGTGGCCGCGAAGGTTCGCGCCGATCATGTGTTCGGCGACGACGCGGGCTTCGTCCTCGCTGCTGCCGGTGGCCTCGAGGAAGTCACGGGCAAGGCTCTCAAGTTTTGCTGCTGGGTAGCGCATGGCTGTTGTCCTTTATATGAAAGTCGGTTCGAAATCCGCAGGATTCCGATTCCTACATTCTAGGACGACGGGAGGGTGGCGGACATCAGGCTCATGACCTAGTCCTCGAGGCGCTTCGCAAGAAAGCGGGTTCAAAAAAGGGGGCCGCGGACGCATGCGAGCGTCGACGCGGCCCAAGACCCGGCTCTTTCGGTCCACCTGTACCGGAAGAGCCAAACCGGGGAGGGAAGACAGACAGAAAGGTTTCTCTCCACCGGGACGATCCGGATAACCCAATCCGATTCGCCGAAGTCAACGATACATGCCACAAGGCGGTGCCTCAATGGGTAAAGTGCTTAGACGAGAAGGGGAAACGCGGGAATCGTGACGCGCGGCAAAGTGGGCAGGGAAAAGTGCCTAGTGGTTCCGGACTAATGCGAAATCCAAGCCCGAAGGCGGAGGCGTGCGGCGCATTGCAGGGACGAAAAAAAGCGGCGCCTTCTTGCGAAAGCGCCGCTTTTCGAATTCGTGGCTCCCCGAGCTGGGCTCGAACCAGCGACCTGCGGATTAACAGTCCGTCGCTCTACCGACTGAGCTATCGGGGAGTACTTTGAATTGGCCGGTAAGTCGGATTGGCCAATCTGACTTGGCTCCCCGAGCTGGGCTCGAACCAGCGACCTGCGGATTAACAGTCCGTCGCTCTACCGACTGAGCTATCGGGGAATCAAGGACACGAAGTATATCGGAGACTTTGAGTCTTTGGCAAGAGAATTTCTTGAAAATACCATAAACACGGTATGCCTCGTGCCGATTTTTTTCTTCTTATCTTACTCCTGCAATCGCTTTGGCGACGTAGGTTACATTTTCAGTGTTGAGGCCGGCGATGCAAATGCGGCCGTTGGCCACGCCGTAGACGCCGTACTTCTCACGCAGTGCGAGCATCTGTTCGGCGTTGAGGCCTGTGAACGAGAACATGCCCGCCTGACGGACGGCGAAGGAGAGGTCGGCGCCGACGGCCTCGCCCGCGGCGACCAGGCTCTCGCGCATGGAGCGGATGCGGGTGCGCATGCCGGTCACCTCATCCTCCCAGACGGCGTAGAGCTCTTCGTCGTTGAGGACTTCGTTGACGATAGCGGCGCCGTGCGTGGCAGGGTTGGAGTATTCGGCGCGGACGATGGCCTTGATGATGGAGGTGACCACTGCGGCTTCGTCTGCGTTGGGAGTGACGACATGCAGACCGCCCGCACGTTCGCCGTAGAGGCCGAAGTTCTTCGAGCAGGAGGAACTGACCATGAAGGAGACGCCGGCGGCGCACAGGGCGCGGACGGCGGCTGCGTCGTCGTCAAGGCCGGAGCCGAAGCCCTGATAGGCGATGTCGAGGAAGGGAAGCAGGTCGCGTTCCTGAATGATCCTCGTGACCTCGGCCCACTGCTCGGCGTTGAGGTCGTAGCCGGTCGGGTTGTGGCAGCAGGCGTGCAGAAGCACGACCGTGCCGGCCTCGAGGCCCTCGAGACAGGCCTTCATGGCTTCGAAGTCGACGCCGTTCTTCTCCTTGTTGAGGTAGGGGTAGCGGTCGACCTTGAGGCCTGCGTGCTCAAAAAGCGTGATGTGGTTGCCCCAGGTGGGGTTGGAGACGACGGCCTTCGTGAGGCCGAGGTATTCGTGCGCGAACACTGCGCCTAGACGGAGCGCGCCCGTGCCGCCGAGAGACTGGATGGTGGCGATGCGGCCCGAGAGGACGGCTTCGTTCGTGGCGCCGAAGACGAGCTTCTGGATGGCGGCGCAGTAGGCGGGAAGGCCCGACATCGGGATGTAGCCGTGCGGAGCGCCGCGTTGGGCGAGGCGCTGTTCGGCCGCGCCGACGGCCTTCATGAGCGGAAGCCTGCCTTCGTTGTCGAGGTAGATGCCGACGCCGAGGTTGACCTTCGTGTCGCGGGGATCGTTCTTGTAGAGTTCAACGAGGCCGAGAATGGGATCGTCAGGACGGGGTTCAAGGGAAGCAAAGTATTCGCGAGTCATTTTGTGTGGAGCCCGTGTTGAAAAAGAAGCTCCATTCACTATAACCAACCGAGGGACCGCCCGTCGGCTCGGCGGGCGGCTCTCTGAGGGTATTTCGAGATTGGTCAGATGCCATAAGGACTATGAGGTACTGCGTGTTCGCTTCAAAACAGCATACAATCGACTGTCTAACCATCTCAGATCCCTGACCGAGGTTTCCAGTGGCACAGATCGTCCGATATCCCGACTCGCCCTTCATCCTTCACCAGCCCTTTCCGCCGGCGGGCGATCAGCCCTCGGCCATCGAGGCGCTCTCCGAGGGGCTTGAGGACGGCGTCATGTTCCAGACGCTGCTCGGCGTGACGGGTTCGGGCAAGACCTACACGATGGCGAACGTCATCGCGAGGCTCGGCGTCCCCGCCCTCATCATGGCGCCCAACAAGACGCTCGCCGCGCAGACCTACGCTGAAATGCGCGACTTCTTCCCTGAGAACGCCGTGGAGTACTTCGTCTCCTACTACGACTTCTACCAGCCCGAGGCCTACGTCCCCGCACGCGACCTCTTCATCGAGAAGGACGCGGCCGTCAACGAGCACATCGAGCAGATGCGTCTTGCCGCCACCAAGTCCATTCTCGAGCGCCGCGACACGATCATCGTCGCCACCGTCTCGGCGATCTACGGCATCGGCAAGCCCGAGAGCTACACCGAGATGAGGCTCATCCTTCGCGAGGGCGACAGGAAGGACCAGCGCCGGCTCATCACGCAGCTCGTCAAGATGCAGTACCGCCGCACCGACACGGACTTCGTGCGCGGCACATTCCGCGTTCGCGGCGACACGATCGACGTCTTCCCCGCAGAACATGCCGAGAGCGCCGTACGCATCGAGCTCTTCGACGACGAAGTCGAGGCCGTGCATCTCTTCGATCCGCTCACCGGCCGCATCGAGCAGAAGGTGCCCCGCTTCGTCGTGTACCCCGCAAGCCACTACGTCACGCCCCGCGAGGAGGTCATACGTGCCATGACGGGCATCAAGGCCGAGCTCAAGGAGCGTCTCGCCGAGCTCTATGCCGACGGGCGCATCGTAGAGGCGCAACGCCTGCAGCAGCGCACGATGTTCGATCTGGAGATGCTCGATCAGGTGGGCTTCTGCAAGGGCATTGAAAACTACTCCCGCCACCTCACGGGCCTTGCGCCCGGCGAGGCGCCGCCCTGTCTCATCGACTACCTCCCGTCCGACAGCATCATGTTCTTCGACGAGAGCCACGTGATGATGGGACAGCTCGGCGGCATGTACCGCGGCGACCGCGCGCGCAAGGAGACGCTCGTCAACTACGGCTTCCGTCTTCCGTCCGCGCTCGACAACCGCCCGCTCCGCTTCGACGAGTTCGAGCGCAAGATGCGCCGCAGCGTCTTCGTCTCGGCGACGCCCGCAGCCTACGAGCTCGAGAAGAGTTCGGGCGAGGTGGTTGAGCAGGTCGTGCGTCCGACGGGCCTCGTCGACCCCAGGGTCGAGGTGCGTCCCGCCGTCACCCAGGTCGATGACCTGCTCTCCGAGATCACGCTCACTGTGAAGAAGGAGGAGCGCGTGCTCGTGACGACGCTCACAAAGCGCATGGCCGAGGACCTCACGGACTTCCTTTCCGAGCACGGCGTGCGCGTGAGGTACCTCCACTCTGACATCGATACCGTCGAGCGCGTCGAGATCATCCGCGACCTGCGCGCGGGCAGGTTCGACGTGCTCGTGGGCATCAACCTGCTTCGTGAGGGCCTCGACATTCCCGAGGTCTCGCTCGTCGCCATTCTCGACGCGGACAAGGAGGGCTTCCTGCGCAGCGAGCGCTCGCTCATCCAGACGATCGGCCGAGCCGCTCGAAACCTCAACGGCAGGGCGATCCTCTATGCCGACCGCATGACCGACTCGATGGAGCGCGCGCTTGCCGAGACGGGCCGCCGCCGCGAGAAACAGCTCGCCTACAACGCCGAGCACGGCATCGTGCCGCGCGGCGTCAAGAAGGAGATCCGCGACATCATCGACGGCGTCTACAGGGGCCCCGACGTCGCGAAGCCCGCCTCGAGGCGCGTCGAGGAGACCGACTTCGGAGCGCTCGACGAGAAGAGCCTCAGCGCAAGGCTCAAGGAGCTCGAAGCCCGCATGATGGACTTCGCGCGAAACCTCGACTTCGAGAAGGCCGCTCAGGTGCGCGAGGAGATCAAGCACCTGAGGGAGCAGGCGTTCGGAGCATCCGCTGAAGCCTGAGCGAACGGCTCGGGAAGAGGCCTTAGCGGCTTTCCCCGCAAAATTTGTTCAGGTTGCATATGCCTCTGCGGCAATGAAGGCGGGATGACGGGTGAAATTGAGACTAGGCAGAACACGCCTTCTGCAGTAGCATATGCACGTTGGTTTGGAAAACCTGCCCCCTCCCGAGGACGGGGCACTGCAGAATTTCGGAAAACTAGAAAGTGATTAAGGTTCTTTTTGTGTGCACGGGCAACATCTGCCGCAGTCCGACCGCCGAGGCGATCTTCCGCAAGAAGGTCGCGGAGGCCAAGCTTGATGACGTGATTTTTTCGGACAGCGCGGCCACGAGCGGACATCATGTCGGCGAAACGCCCGACGTGAGGGCTCAGCTTGCCTGCCGCAAGCGCGGTCTCGACATCAAGGAGCACCGTGCGCGTGAGATTGCGCCCGAGGATTTCGCGAAGTTCGACCTCATCCTCGTGATGGACTGGGAGAATCTCACCGATCTGCAGCACCGCTCTCCTCCGCAGTTCAAGCACAAGATCCATCTGCTGATGCGCTACGCCAACGACTATGACGCCGCCGTCGTGCCGGATCCGTACTACGGCCTCAACGAGGGCTTCAATCAGGTGCTCGACTACTGCACCGACGCCTGCGGCGGCCTGCTCGAGACGCTCGAGCGCAAGGCCCGCATGATGCAGAAGAGCCTTCAGGCCACGAAGGCCGCCGGCTGATCCTCAGGACGGCCCGTGCATTGAAAAGCCCGCTCCCGCGGGCTTTTCGCGTTGATGGGGGGCTTTCTGGCGTGTAAGTTTTGTCCTCCTTTTTGCGTAGACTCAATAATTGACTTGATTAGTCGGGTATTCTTCGCTAATATCCGACCAACTTGGTCGGGATTCGGTCACTCCCCCGTGATTTCCCGTCATTCAACCCCCGTCAAATTGGAGCTGCATCTTGAAGCTGACGACCAAAGGACGATTTGCCGTCACGGCCATGGTGGACCTGGCCCTGCATGAAGAGGAGGCCCCCATCTCCCTCACGCAGATTTCCGAACGCCAGCAGATCTCCGTGGCCTATCTCGAGCAGATCTTCTGCAAGCTCCGCCGTGCAGGGCTCGTTGCGAGCGTTCGCGGTCCGGGCGGCGGGTACCGTCTCGGCGCTCCGGCGGGCGACATTACCGCCGCCGCGATCATCGAGGCGATGGACGAGGACATCGACGCCACGCAGTGCCGCGGCGACGGCAGCTGCCTTGGCGGCGCCGCCTGCCTCACGCACCATCTGTGGGAGGACCTCAACCGGACCACGAGAAAGTTTCTGGAGGGCGTGACGCTCGCCGGCATGGTCGAGGCTCACGCAGCCCGCCACGGCAAGCAGGTCGTGTCCGCCGTCATTCCGGTGCGAAAGCACGCCTGAGGCGCCGCCTTTCAGCCGAAGCACAAAAGAGCCCCCTCTAAACCTACAAGCATCGCCGGCACCGACGATCCGTTCCCAAAAAGGATTCATGATGAAGCTGCCCGTTTACCTTGACTACTCCGCGACGACGCCCTGCGACCCCCGCGTGGTCGACAAGATGGTTCCGTATCTCTACGAGAAGTTCGGCAATCCCGCCAGCCACAGCCACAGCTACGGCTGGGAGGCCGAGAAGGCCGTTGAAGAGGCCCGCGGTCACGTTGCTGCCCTCATTGGCGCCGATCCCCGCGAGATCGTCTGGACGTCCGGCGCAACGGAGAGCGACAATCTCGCCATCAAGGGTGCCGCGCACTTCTACAAGGACAAGGGCCGTCACCTCATCACGGTGAAGACCGAGCACAAGGCCGTGCTCGACTCTATGCGCCATCTTGAGGGCGAGGGCTACGAGGTGACCTACCTCGACGTCAAGGAGGACGGCCTCATCGACATGGACGCCTTCCGTGCGGCCATCCGTCCCGACACGATCCTCGTCTCCGTGATGGCGATCAACAACGAGATCGGCGTCATTCAGGACCTCGAGACGATCAGCGCGATCTGCCACGAGCACGGCATCATCTTCCACTGCGACGCCACGCAGGCCGCCGGCAAGATGGACCTCAACGTCGACCGCCTCAAGGTCGACCTGATGAGCCTCTCCGGCCACAAGGTCTACGGCCCGAAGGGCATCGGCGCCCTCTACGTGCGCCGCAAGCCCCGGGTGCGCATCGAATGCCAGATTCACGGCGGCGGCCATGAGCGCGGCATGCGCTCGGGCACTCTTGCCACCCACCAGATCGTCGGCATGGGCGAGGCCTATCGTCTTGCCAAGGAGGAGATGGAGACGGAGATGCCGCGTCTTGCGCGCCTTCGCGACCGCCTCTGGGACGGCATCCGCAACAACATTCCCGAGGTCTACCTCAACGGCAGCATGGAGCACCGCTCCCCGCACAACCTCAACGTGAGCTTCGCGTTCATTGAAGGCGAAAGCCTGATGATGGCCATGAAGGACATCGCCGTCTCGTCCGGCTCCGCCTGCACGTCCGCCTCGCTCGAGCCCTCCTACGTGCTCCGAGCGCTCGGCCGCGACGATGAGCTCGCCCACAGCTCGATCCGCTTCACGCTCGGCCGCTTCACGACCGAGGAGGAGATCGACTACGTGATCAAAACCCTCGTCGAAGGCGTCACCCGCCTGCGCGAGATGAGCCCGCTCTGGGAAATGCACCAGCAGGGCGTCGACCTCAATCAGGTTCAGTGGTCCGAACACTGATCCCACGGAACCCGCACAGAACACAACACTGACCGGAGAGGCGCGCGAGCGCCCTCCGACGGAGATACAAGACATGGCATACAGCGAAAAACTCATGGACCACTACGAGCATCCGCGCAACGTCGGCACGCTCGACGTCAAGGATGACAATGTCGGCACCGGCATGGTCGGCGCCCCCGCCTGCGGCGACGTGATGCGCCTTCAGATCAAGGTGAACGACGAGGGCGTGATTGAGGACGCCAAGTTCAAGACCTACGGCTGCGGCTCCGCCATCGCCTCCTCCTCTCTCGTGACAGAGTGGGTCAAGGGCAAGACGCTCGACGAGGCCGGCCAGCTCACCAACGCCGCCATCGCCGAAGAACTCGCGCTTCCGCCCGTGAAGATCCACTGCTCGATCCTCGCCGAGGACGCAATCAAGGCGGCCATCAACGACTACCGCAACAAGCAGTCCAAGGAGTGATGAATCATGGCAGTTACGCTGACTGAAGCCGCCGCGAAGCACGTCCAGAAGTTCCTCACCCGGCGCGGAAAGGGCGTCGGCCTGCGCCTCGGCGTCAAGACCTCGGGCTGCTCGGGCATGGCCTACAAGCTCGAGTTCGCCGATGAGGTCAACTCCGACGACCAGGTCTGGGAAAGCTTCGGCGTCAAGGTGATCGTCGACGAGAAGAGCCTTCCGTACCTTGACGGCACCGAGCTTGACTACACCCGCGAAGGACTCCAGGAGGGTTTCAAGTTCCACAACCCGAATGAAAAGAGCCGCTGCGGCTGCGGCGAGTCCTTCCACGTTTGATGGATCATCGGGGATCCGCACGAAAGGCGGGTCCCCTTTTGGGCAGGAAAAGCAAGAAAAGGACAGGAAGAACCGACGATGGCGCAGATGAGTCCATTCCAGCTGTTCGGCATGAAGCCCGCCTTCATGATCGACGAAGCTAAGCTTGAGGCGGCCTATCAGGCCGCCATGATGAAGGTGCATCCCGACCGCTTTGCGGACAGGCCCGCCGCCGAAAGGCGCGTGGCCGAGCAGTGGAGCACCCGCATCAACGAAGCGTTCAAGCTCCTCAAGAGCCCCGTGAAGCGCGCGGCCTGGCTCTGCGAGAACGCAGGCCGTCCGATCGAGGCTGAAACCAACACCCGCATGCCCGCCGACTTCCTCATGACGCAGATCATGTGGCGCGAAGCCCTCGAGTCGGGCGACGCAGGCGCGGCGGACGCCGTCCGCGCCGAGGCAGGCGGGGTGCGTGCGGACGTCGTTCGCGGGCTTGCCGAAGCCATTGACGAAAAGGCCGACTGGGCCGCCGCCGTTGATCTCACGCGCCGCCTGATGTTCATCGACCGCTTCCTTGAGGAAGCGGCGCGCGACTCCAAATAAAAAGAGAAGGTCCCCTCATGGCTTTATTTCAGATTGCAGAACCCGGCCTTTCCGCCGCCCCGCACGAACACCGCCTTGCGGTCGGCATCGACCTGGGCACCACGAACTCCTTGGTGGCAAGCGTCATCAGCGGCTCCACGGAGGTGATCCTCGATGAAGGGGGCGCTGCCATCCTGCCCTCCGTCGTTCACTACGCCGCCGACGGCACAGTGACGGTCGGCGCGGTCGCACTGCGCGACGCCAGCCGCGATCCCAAGAACACCATTTCCTCCGCCAAGCGCCTCATCGGCCGCACGATGAAGGATCTGGCCGACGTCCACAATCTGCCGTACGACCTCGTCGACGATCCGTCGATGGTCCGCATCGCCACGTCCGCAGGCGTCAAGTCTCCCGTCGAGGTGAGTGCCGAAATCCTCCGCTCTCTTGCAAAGCGCGCCGAGGACCGTCTTGGCGGCGATTTGACGGGCGCCGTGATCACGGTCCCCGCCTACTTCGACGATGCGCAGCGCCAGGCGACGAAGGACGCCGCCCGTCTTGCGAACCTCACGGTTCTGCGCCTTCTCAACGAGCCGACGGCGGCTGCGCTCGCCTACGGCCTCGACAATGGTGCCGAGGGTACCTACATGGTCTACGATCTCGGCGGCGGCACGTTCGACGTCTCGCTTCTCAAGCTCACGCGCGGAGTCTTCGAAGTTCTCGCCACGGGCGGCAATTCGGCGCTGGGCGGCGACGACTTCGACCACCGCGTCCTCTGTCACGTCACGGAGAGCTTCCGCGGCGGCAATCCCAAGGCCCGCTTCACGGTTGACGGCAAGCCTGCCGACACGCTTCCCGGCCACATCCTCTCCGCCGCCGAAAAGCGCCGTCTGATGGCGCTCTCGCGCGCCGCGAAGGAGGCCCTCACGAAGGACGAGTCGACCTGCATCCGCTTTGCGTTCGACAACGGCGACGAGGTCGAGCTTGATCTCACGCGCGAGGAATTCGACGCAATGACCTGCCACCTCGTCAGGAAGACGATCGACACGGTCGAGGCCGTTCTGCGCGACGCTTCCGCCGGCGTTTCCGACGTCCGCGGCGTGGTGCTCGTCGGTGGCGCGACGCGCATGCCCTGCGTCCGCACGGCCGTCGAGAAGTTCTTCGGCTTCGCCCCGCTCGACGACATCGATCCTGACAAGGTCGTGGCGATCGGCGCCGCGATGCAAGCCAACAAGCTTGCAGGCAACACCTCGGGCGACGACTGGCTGCTGCTCGACGTCACGCCGCTTTCGCTCGGTCTCGAGACCATGGGCGGCCTTGTTGAAAAGGTCATTCCGCGCAACAGTGCGATTCCCGTGGCGCTTGCCCAGGACTTCACGACCTTCCGCGACGGCCAGACGGCCATGGCGATCCACGTCGTTCAGGGCGAGCGCGAGCTCGTCGACGCCTGCCGTTCGCTCGCCCGCTTCGAGCTTCGCGGCATTCCGCCGATGGCTGCGGGCGCCGCCCGCATCCGCGTGACCTTCCAGGTCGACGCCGACGGCCTTCTCTCCGTCTCCGCACGCGAAATGACGACGGGCGTCGAGGCTTCGATCCAGGTCAAGCCGAGCTACGGTCTTTCCGACGACGACATCGTCCGCATGCTGCAGGACGGCAACGGCAGCGCCGAAGAGGACATGCGCGCCCGCGAGCTTCGCGAGCAGCAGGTCGAGGCCCGCCGGCTTCTCGAGTCCACGCATTCCGCACTCGCCTCCGACGGCGACCTGCTTGACGATGCCGAGCGCGCCGAGGTCGACGCGCTTGTCGAACGCCTCACCGCGCTCGTCATCTCCGACGACGTCGAGGCGGTCAAGGCGGGCATCGAGGCCCTTACGAAGGGCACCGAGACTCTGGCCGAGCGCCGCATGGACCGTTCGATCCGCGAAGCCCTCTCGGGTATGAGTGTCGACGACGAGATGTTCGACGAGAAGCCCGAAGACGAATCCAAGAACCATTGACGATTCACTAGAACATTCACTGGAAAGGGTGATGAAATGCCGAAAGTGACAGTGCTCCCCCACGAAACGCTTTGCCCGGAAGGCCTCGTCTTTGAGGCTGCTACGGGTGAGAACCTGGCCCGCGCGCTCCTTGCGCACGGCGTCAAGATCGAGCATGCGTGCGAATTCTCGTGCGCTTGCGCCACCTGCCACGTGATCATCCGCGAAGGCTTCGACTCCCTCGAGGAGCCCGACGACAACGAGCTTGATCATCTCGACACCGCTTGGGGCGCCAGCGTGCTCTCCCGTCTCTCCTGCCAGACGAAGGTTGGCGAGGGCGACATCACGGTCGAAATCCCGAAGTACAGCCGCAACCACGCACGCGAGGAGTAAGCCATGTCTCTCAAGTGGACGGACGCCCAGGCGATTGCCGAGGAACTCTATGACGCGGATCCCGATCTTGATCCGCTCACGCTCTCCTTTGTGAAGCTCCACGACATGATCTGCGCGCTGCCTGACTTCGACGACGATCCCGAAGCCTCCAATGAAAAGATCCTCGAGGGGATCCTCATGAAGTGGCTCGACGAGCGCGATTGAGCGCAGGCGGTGTTCTGGCAAAGCAAAACGGCGGTCTCCCGATGGGAGGACCGCCGTTTTTGTCCGTGCGGCAGGCGCGGCGTCCGTCTCAGAGGGCGCTGACCTTGACGAGCGAGTCCGCAAGCGCGCGGGCGTCTTCGGCCGTGCGGGTGAGCGGAACGTTGGGAAGGAATCCGAGTCCTTCAACCTTCTTGTGGAAGGTTTCGTGCCCCTCGTCCGTGCAGGCGGACTGGTTGATGCGCGCATCGGCCATGATGACGCCGATGCCTGCGGCGCGAAGGGCATCGCCCGTGTAAGGCTCGTCCCAGAGGACGAGCAGGGGGCGGTCGGCCTTGAGCGACTCGGCCTTCAGGTCGTCAGGGGCGCCTGCGAAGCTACAGGAGAGGCCTGCGGCCCTGAGGCCTTCGCCGAAGGCCGTCCAGCGGGCGGCCTCGGGCGTGACGATGAGAATCTGCATGAGGAGGCCTCTTTCAGTGATGACCGCCGCCGCAGGAGTGGTTCGGCGAGAAGCGCGGCAGTTCGCCCGCGATGTGGGCGGCCACGGCCTTTTCAACCGTTTCGATGCCGGCGGCGTAGTAGACGTCGACGCCTTCCTGCAGGAAGCCCATGAGCGGGCGCATGCCCATGCCGCCAGCAAGCAGGACGGTGACACCGCGGTCGGCGAGGTAATTCACGGGGGCGAGGCAGCCGCCGTGCTCGTGGGCGCAGGACGGGATGACTTCGGACTTCACGACGGCACCGTCCTCAACGTCGACGAGCGTGTAGCAGTCGCAGTGGCCGAAATGGGCGCCGACCTGGGCTTCGAGGCCGCCGGGAAGAACGGACGGAATGGCGATTTTCATGATGTTTTCTCCTTGATGGGAATGATTCTGCTTCGGCGGCCTCCGCGCACGAGCGCGAGCAGGCGGTCGGCAAAGTTTTGGAAGTGGTCGTCGAGCTCCGACGGCGTCTCGCCGACGGCTTCGCCGCGGCTCATGGCCTCGGTGAAGACGGGCGTGAACGGAAGGGTGCCGAGGACTTCGGCGCCTGCGTCGCGGGCGGCCTGCATGGCGGCCTCCGTCGCTTCGGCGCTGAGGTCGGCCTTGTTGACGATGACGGCTATCGGCAGCCTGAAGCGGCGTGCAAGTTCGGCAAGTCGCTTGAAGTCGGCGATGCCCGAGGCGCCCGCCTCGATGACCGCGCAGACGAGGCCTGCGCCCGAGAGCGAGCTGATGACGGGGCAGCCGATGCCGGGCGTGCCGTCCGAGAGGATGATTTCGGCGCCGTCCGCCTGGGCCGCCTTGGCTGCCTCCTGCTTGAGGAGCAGGATGAGGCGGCCGGAGTTTTCGGCCCCGGGCGTCAGTTCGGCGTGGATCATCGTGCCGAAGCGCGTGCGGCTGCGGTAGTACTCGCCGCAGTGTCTGGGCACGAAGTCGAAGGCCAGCTCGGGGCAGAGCTTCACGCAGACGGCGCAGCCTTCGCAGAGCTGCTCGATGACAGGGTATTCGCAAGGAGCCGCCTGCTTGATCGCGTCGAACCTGCAGAAGGCAAGGCACTGGGCGCAGTCGATGCAGTTGTCGGAGTTGAAGACGGCGAGATGCCCGCTCACGAAGTCGGCGCGCATCTCGGTCTCGGGCTTGAGAAGAATGTGAAGGTCGGGGGCGTCGACGTCATAGTCGCAGACGACGATCTTCTCGCGGGCGCTCATGGCGCGCGCAAGCGCTGCGGTGACGCTGGTCTTGCCTGCGCCGCCCTTGCCGCTCAGTACGACGATCTCATGCATGACGGCCTCCCTCGAAAAGGGTGCTGAGGGTGCGAGCGGCTTCGGACAGGCACTCGCGCCAATCCTCGGAGTCGAGCATCGGATGGCGTCCTGCGGCAGCGCGTGCGGCGGCCTCGCGATCAAAGGGCAGGCGGGCCGCGACGGGCAGGCCTTTTTCCCCGCAGAAGGCGATGAGCTCCGCTTCACAAGCGGCGGCGGAAGGCTGGCCGCTTCGGTTGATGACAGCGGCCATGGGCTTGCCCAGACTTTCGAAGGCGCGCAGCGCGAGCTTGAAGTCGTGTACGCCGAAAGGCGTCGGATCGATGACGAGCACGACGGCGTCCGCGGAGGCCGCCGCCGTCATGACGGGACAGGAGACGCCGGGCGGGGCGTCGATGAGGAGGTCGGCCTTCTCACGCGCGGCGCAGGCCGAGGCCTTGCTCAGAAGTGCCCTGATGAGGGGAGGCGTCATCGCCTCGCCCACGCGCGAGCGGCCCTCGAGGAAGATGCGTCCGTCCTCAAGCGCGCCGAAACCGATGCGGCCGAGCTCGCGTTCGCCCGTCACGATGGCGTGCGGGGCGCAGACGGCCGTGCAGCCGCCGCAGCCGTGGCACATATCGGAGAACGGCATGATGCGGCCGCCGAGCTTCTTGATGGCATTGAACTGGCAGATCGACGTGCATTCGCCGCAGAGGTCGCAGGCGTCCGTAACACGCACGGGTACCTCGAGCCCCACGGGCGTTTCCTCGGCGAACGCGTGCGGGAGGTAGAGCCCGAGGTCGGGCGCCTCGACGTCGGCGTCGGCGAGGACGGCGGGATTCGGCCAGAAGGCGGCGATGCCCGCAGTGACGGTGGTCTTGCCCGCACCGCCCTTGCCGCTGGCAAAGAGAATTCGCATCAGGCTTCCTTGTTCGAGGGAAGAATGACGGTGAGCTCGCCCGCCTCGAAGGCGCGGACGACTTCGCCCACCGTGCGGTTGTCGACGTCCTGGACGGTGCCGATGCCGATCGCCTGCAGCGCATCGAAGGCCTTGGGACCGATGTAGCCGCTCAGCGCGACCGTGGCGCCTGCGTTCGAGACGGTCTCGACGGCGATGAGGCCCGCGCCCTGTGCGGCGGTCTGGCCCGCACCATTTTCGATGTATTCGACGGCCTTCGTCTCCGTGTCGTAGATGATGAAGCCGGCGGCGCGGCCGAAGCGAGGGTCGACGTCGTCCTCAAGCGTGGGGCCTTCGGCGGAAATGGCGATCTTCATGGCGGGATGCTCCTTGAGCAGCTCGCCGGATTCGCGACGACACGAGTTCGTGCCGCCCGTGACGACGAGCGGAATGTTGTTGACGAGACTCAGGGCCACCTTCTTCCTCGCAGAGGCGAGGACGCGGCCGAAAGTGTGGCGCGAGACGCCCATGCCCGAGCTTGCCTCGGATTGGGAGAGCCCTTCAAGGTCGGCCAGACGCAGCGCCTCAAGCTCCTCGAACTTGAGGCTGACGCGCTCGGCTGAGGCGGGAAGCTTCCCTGAGGGCTTGAAGTAGACGGTGCGCATCGGCATGTCGACGATGCGGCTGCGCGGAGGACGGCTCATGTTCAGGTCTCGCTAGTTAATGCTCAAATGAGCATAACTCCCAAAGGGGTTGATGTCAAGCAAAGACGACTGCAATCTTGACTTTATAAGTCGACATATTCAATTCGGGCGCGAAAGGCGGCGTTCGGAAACGTCGGCGGAGGACGTGAAAGTCAGTCGGCGTGAAGGAGGTGCTCGAGGATGAGTCGGGCGGCCTCGGGCATGATGCGTCCTTCCTCGATCATGGAGAGGACTTCTTCGGTGTTGAAGGCGGCGAAGCCCGCGGCCTCGCCGTCGAGGTTGACGGGGGCGTCGCAGGGGGAGAGCCTGAGGATGAAGCCTGCGGTGCTCTCCTGCATGCGGCCTTCGGGAACGTCGTGAAGGACCTGCCAGGAGAGGTGTGCGGGGGAGTGAAGGCGGGAGAATTCGGGGTCGAGCCCCGCCTCCTCATGGAGTTCGCGCAGCATGGCTTCGGCGGGCGTTTCGCCCGAGGAGACGAGGCCTGCGGCGAGATTGTCCCAGAGGCCGGGACCGATCGACTTGGAGAGGCTTCTCTGCTGAAGGAGCAGGCGGCCGTCGGGTGCGAGGGCGAGAAGCCTCACGACGACGGTGGCGAGGCCGAGTGCGCGGAAGACCGAGCGTTCGGCGCGGGCGACGATGCGGCCGCGGGCATCTCTCACGTCGAGGAGCTCGAAGGGGCGCTTCTGGGTGAGGCCGTGGTGTGCAAGTCCGGCCGTCAGGGCCGCAAACGCGGGCTCGAGGCCTTCGGGCGCGAAAAGCTCGAAGACGCGCGGGCGCACCTCGGGTGCGAGGGCCCGAAGTTCGGGATCCGTGCGCAGGGCGTGCATGACGTCTTCGCGCAGGCTTCCGAGCTCGAGTCCTCGAGCGACGAAAGCCCCGAGGGACTCGGGGCTTTCGGTCTGCATCCGGGTGCGAAGCTCCGCGAGGAGTTCCGCAGCCCGGCTGCGTCGGATCGAGTCGAGTCGATCCATGGGCTTCTTAGTTGCCCGATTCCGGACGCATGTGCGGGAAGAGCAGCACGTCGCGGATCGTCGGGGCGTCGGTGAGGAGCATGATGAAGCGGTCGATGCCGACGCCGCAGCCGGCGGTCGGGGGCAGGCCGTACTCGAGGGCGCGGATGTAGTCGGCGTCGTAGTACATGGCTTCGTCGTCACCGTGGCTCTTCGCATCGGCTTGGGCCTTGAAGCGGGCGGCCTGATCGTCCGGGTCGTT
Organism: Sutterella sp. KLE1602; assembly: GCF_001578585.1. Lineage (NCBI taxonomy): Bacteria > Pseudomonadati > Pseudomonadota > Betaproteobacteria > Burkholderiales > Sutterellaceae > Sutterella > Sutterella sp. KLE1602. The sequence goes on along the minus strand of NZ_KQ968570.1, from coordinate 110,114 downwards.
GAGCTCGGAGAAGCCGTTGCCGAGTTCTCGGCCGGCGATGAAGAGCTCGAAGCGTTCCGTCACGTCGTGGTTGGCGTCGGAGGCGCGGGCGAGCGGGGAGATCTCCGTCGGATAGTCGATGATGAAGGTCGGCTGGATGAGCTTGGCTTCGGTCGTCTCCTCGAAGAGGGCCATCTGCAGGGCGCCGAGGCCGACGTAGTCGGGCTGCGGCTCGCCGAGACGGACGAGTTCGGCGCGCAGGAAGGCTTCGTCGGCGAGCTGTTCGGCCGTGTAGTCGGGCGAGTACTTGAGGATGGCTTCAACCGGGGTGAGGCGGTCGAAGGGCTTCTCGAGGTCGATCTCATGCCCCTGGTAGGGCAGGATGGCGGAGCCGGTGGCTTCGCGGGCGGCCGTGCGGAGAAGGTCTTCCGTGAACTGCATCTGGTCGCGGTACGTCCAGTACGTGCAGTAGAACTCCATCATCGTGAACTCGGGGTTGTGACGGACGGAGACGCCTTCGTTGCGGAAGTTGCGGTTGATTTCGAAGACGCGCTCGAAGCCGCCCACGACGAGGCGCTTCAGATAGAGTTCCGGCGCGATGCGCAGGTACATGTCCATGTCGAGCGCATTGTGGTGCGTGATGAACGGCTTGGCGTTGGCGCCGCCCGGAATCGGGTGGAGCATCGGCGTCTCGACCTCGAGGAAGCGGTGCGCGAGCATGAAGCTGCGGATCGCGGCGATGGCCTTGGAGCGGACGAGGAAGCGGTTGCGGGAGTCCTCGTTCATGATGAGGTCGACGTAGCGCTGGCGGTAGCACATTTCGGTGTCGACGAGACCCTTGTGCTTGTCGGGCAGCGGACGGATGTTCTTCGTCATGAGGCGAAGCTCATGGGCACGGATGGAGAGTTCGCCGGTCTTCGTGCGGAAGAGCGTGCCCTTGACGGCGACGATGTCGCCGAGGTCGAACGTCTTCCAGGCGGCATAGGCTTCTTCGCCGATGTCGCCCTTCGTGATGAAGTACTGCATGTCGCCCGTGAAGTCGCGGACGGTCGCGAAGCTCGCCTTGCCCATGATGCGCTTGAGCATCATGCGGCCGGAGCAGGCCACTTCGGGCTTGAGCTCCTCGAGCTCTTCGGCGGTGGCGTCCTGGTACTTGGCGCGGATGTCGCCGAAGAGGTCCGTGCGAACGAAGTCGTTCGGATAGGCGACGCCGGCTTCGCGCAGGGCGGCGAGTTTGGCGCGGCGCTCGGCGATGATGTGGTTTTCTTCTTCCGCCAACTGCTGGGCGGTTTCCTGGTTCTGAGTCTGTTCGGACATTTTGTGTTCCTGTGGTGAGGCCGCGGCGGACGTGCCGTCGCGGCCTTCCTAGAAGCGGATCGTGTCTCAGGCGGCGGCGACGCCGTTCTTCAGAGACGCTTCGATGAACTGGTCGAGATCGCCGTCAAGCACGGCGCCCGTGTTGCCGGTTTCGACGTTCGTGCGGAGGTCCTTCACGCGGGACTGGTCGAGCACGTAGCTGCGGATCTGGTGACCCCAGCCGATGTCGGACTTGCTCTCCTCGAGCTTCGTCTGCTCTTCCATGCGCTTGCGCATCTCAAGCTCGTAGAGCTTGGCCTTGAGCTGCTGCATGGCCTTCTCGCGGTTGCGGTGCTGGGAGCGGTCGTCCTGACAGATCGTGATGATGCCCGTCGGAATATGGTGGATTCGGACGGCGGACTCCGTCTTCTGAATGTGCTGACCGCCGGCGCCCGATGCACGGAAGACGTCCACGGAGAGGTCGGCGGGGTTGATCTCGATTTCGATCGAGTCGTCGACTTCAGGGTAGACGTACACGGACGTGAAGGACGTGTGGCGGCGGGCGTTCGAGTCGAACGGGCTCTTGCGCACAAGGCGGTGGATGCCGGTTTCGGTGCGAAGCGTGCCGTAGGCCCATTCGCCCTCGATGTAGAGCGTGCAGGACTTGATGCCGGCGACTTCGCCCGGGCTTTCTTCTTCAAGGGTGACCTTGAAGCCCTTGCGTTCGGCGTAGCGCATGTACATGCGTTCGAGCATGCTCGCCCAGTCCTGGGCCTCGGTGCCGCCTGCGCCTGCCTGGATTTCCAGGTAGCAGTTGGCCGAGTCCATCGGCTGGTTGAACATGCGCTTGAATTCGAGCTGAGCAACCTCCTTCTCGATTTCCTCGACGTCCTGGCCCACGGCTTCAACCGTGTCCCAGTCTTCTTCGGCCATCGAGAGTTCGAAAAGCTCGGCAGCATCGTTGATGCCCGAGGTGAGCTTGTTGAAGCTGCCGACGATGTCGTCGAGGAGCTTCTTTTCCTTGCTCACTTCCTGAGCATGTTTGGGATCGTTCCAGAGATCCGGGTTCTCAACCTCGCGGTTGACTTCTTCGAGACGGCGCGCTTTGCGATCGACGTCAAAGATACCCCCGAAGTTCGGTCAGACGGCGCGTAAGGTCGTCCGTAAGGTTCTGGATCTGGTTGATGCGTTCGACTTCCATCATGTAACTCTGCTTTTTGTAGGGGTGGAAAAGGAATGGCCGCACCCGATCAGGGCGTTCGCTGGAGGCGAAGCGCGGAGTGCGGCTGAAAAATCAATCAATTATAAGGCGAAAGCGCCTGCGGTTTTTGCCGCAGGCGCCCTCAAAAGTGCACGAAAGCCTTGGAAAATCAAAGCTCTGCGGCCTCGATGACGAGCTGCACGCTCCTTCTGCCCATGAACTCGTTGATGTTCGGGCGATAGGCGAGGCGCACCATGCCGGGGAGCGTCTCCGTGTGGCGGAAGAAGATCGCGTCGAAGCGCTGGCCGCCGAGCTCGAGGATGAGCTTGGTGTGGGCGTCCTTCACGAGGCTCTGGCGCACGACGCGGAACTCGTTCGCAAAGACGGGCGCGTCGAAGCCCTGGCCCCAGATCTGGCTGTCGATCGCCTGCACGAGGCGCTCGGTGATCTCGTCGGGGGCGAGGCCGCCGTCCGTGTAGATCACGCGCTCGAAGACGGAGGCGTCGACCATGCTTCTGACGGCCTTCTCGAAGGCGTCGCGGAAGGCGGGCAGGTCGTCCTCGCTCCTGAGCGTGAGGCCTGCGGCCATGGCGTGGCCGCCGAAGCGGAGGACGGCGCCGGGCAGGGCCTTCGAGACGAGGTCGAGCGCGTCGCGCAGGTGTACGCCCGCGATCGAGCGGCCCGAACCCTTCAGCGCGCCGTCGTCCGTGGGCGCGAAGACGATCGTCGGACGGTTGACCTTTTCCTTGAGGCGGGAGGCGACGAGGCCCACGACGCCCTCGTTGAAGCGGCCGTCGTAGAGCGTGAGCGTCGCAAGGCTGTCGACGTTGCAGCACGAGAGCGCGGTCTCGGCCGCCTGCTGCATCTCCGTCTCGAGCTCCTGACGGGCGGCGTTGAAGTCGTTGAGGCTGCGTGCATAGTCGAGCGCGACGACGGGATCATCGGCAAGGAGGCACTCGATGCCGTTTTCCATCGTGTCGAGACGACCCGCCGCGTTGATGCGGGGCCCGAGCGCAAAGCCGAAGTCGCGCACGCCCGCGGCCTCGGGCTTCTTGCCCGCGACGGCGAAGAGCGCGCTGATGCCTGCGTGCGTGCGGCCGAGCCTGATGCGGTTGAGGCCCTGGGCGACGAGGATGCGGTTGTTCTTGTCGAGCTTCACGACGTCGGCGACGGTGCCGAGTGCGACGAGGTCGACGAGGGCGTCGAGCCTGGGCTGGGTCTGCTGCGTGTAGACGCCTCGCTCGCGAAGCAGCGCCCTGAGGGCGAGGAGCACGTAGTACATGACGCCCACGCCCGCAAGGGCCTTCGAGGGGAAGGCCGAGTCCGCGAGGTTCGGATTTACGATGCAGACGGCGGGCGGAAGCTCGGCGCCGGGCAGATGGTGGTCGGTGACGATGACGTCGATGCCGAGCTCCGCGGCATGGCGCACGGCTTCGGCGGAGGAGACACCGTTGTCGACGGTGAGGAGCACGTCGGGGCGCGGCGTGCGTGCGGCGAGCAGGTCGACCACGGCGCAGGAGAGGCCGTAGCCGTGATGGACGCGGTGCGGCACGAAGTAGTCGGCCTTCACGCCCATCATGCCGAGTCCTCGGATCGCCACGGCGCAGGCGGTGGCGCCGTCGCAGTCGTAGTCGGCGACGACGGTCACGCGTTCTCCGCGCTCACGCGCGAGCGCAAGGCGTTCGGCGGCCTCGCGGGTGCCCTCGAGCATGGCGGGCGGCAGCATCGACTTCCAGTCCTGGGCGAGCTCGGAGGCGTCCCTGATGCCGCGTGCGGAAAGCGCACGTGCGACGGGCGGCAGGTAGCCCTCTTCATGGAGGCGTCGCGCGGCCTCAAGATCGAATTCACGGTTGAGGATGCGGGTCATTGCACGGCTCCTTCATAGCGGTCGGGGCACCAGGCGGCGGGTTCGACGGAGGACTTCCTGCGGAAGAGCCTCTCCATGAGGCCGGCTTCGGCGGGGGCGAGCGTGGCGGCGCCCGTCTCGCCGAAGGCGACGACGAGGACGTCGTCGGCTTCGAATCTCTTTGCGTCCTCCCTGTAGGAGGCGGCCTTGCGGGCGACCTCGGGCAACGCGCGGGCCCAGGCCTCCCAGTCGCGTGCGAGCCAGGCGGGGTAGAGGTCCTCGATCACGGCGACGACGTCGCCGTGGGGCGCCTCGGGCCAGCGGCCCGTGTCCCTGCCGATGCGTTCGATGAGGATGCCTGCGGCATTGGCCCAGCCGCGGACGGCGGCGTCGTCGGAGGCGACGCTGCGGATGAGCGTGGGCGGGAAGAAGAGCTCCTCGTGTCCGCCGCCCGAAATCCAGAGGGCGTCGACGGCGTGCCTGCCTGCGGCGCGGCGGGCGGCGTTGACGGGATGGTCGGCGAGAATGGCGCGGACCTCCCTGAGGAGCCCCTTCACCTCTTCGGCGGCTTCGCCCTCGACGGGCGCCTCGTCCAGCATGAGGCCCGGGAGCGCCATGGCGGGCGCCGTGGTGACGGCCCAGTCCTCGCGACGCGTCAGGAACCAGCTCGTGTCCCAGATTTGAACGCGAAGGCCCGCCTTCAGGAAGACGGGCTCGATGGCGAACGTGAGCTCCATGAATTCGCGCTCCTCGAGTTCGGGGCGTTCGGCGAGAACGTGGCCGTTTTCGAGCGAGAGCGGCGTGAGGCACCAGAGTTCGGGCGCCTGCTCGCGGCCTCCGAGGGAGAGCCAGCGCCAGGGCGCCTCATGGGGCGTGGAATTGCGGCGCGTGATCACGCGCCAGAGCCAGGAAAGGTGCGGGGCGCGGCGGTAGCAGCCTGCGTCGAGCACCTGTGCGACGACCTGTCCCGCGCCTTCGCCGAGGCTCGAGAGCGCACGTGCGGACGCCTCGGGGAGCGAGGACAGGATGCGCTGCGCCTCGCCTTCTGGCAGGCGGGCGCCGGGAATGAGAATGAAAGCTTTCGACATAGTTTGAGCATTGTAACGGGAGGAGGACAGGCTAGAATGGAAACCTTCCCAACTCCTCACCTTGTCAGCCCGTGAAAATTCCGTTTGAACTGACCATCGGCCTCACCTACACGCGAGCAGGACGCAGGGGACGCCGCAAGGACCGCTTCCTTTCGTTCATCTCCGGCATGTCCGTCGCATCGATCGCGCTCGGCGTGGCTGCGCTCATCATCGTGCTCTCCGTCATGAACGGCTTCCAGAAGGAGGTCCGCGACCGCATGCTCGGCGTCATCCCGCACATCGAGATCACAAACGGCATGGGTCCCATGACCGACTGGAGGAGCGTCGCTGCCGACGTCATGAAGAATCCCGAGGTGGTTGCGGCCGCGCCCTACGTGCAGGGACAGGGCCTGCTCAACTCGGGCAGCGTCGTTCGCGGCGCGATGGTCAAGGGCATCGATCCCGAGACGGAACCCGGCGTGAGCGACATCTCGCAGCACCTTGAGCGCGTCGAATCGCTCGACGTCCTCAAGCCCGGCAGCTTCGGCATCCTGCTCGGACGCGACCTCGCCCATGCGCTGCGCGTGCGTCCCGGCGACCGCGTCTCGATGATGGTGCCGCAGGGCAGCGTCACGCCCGCGGGCCTCGTGCCCCGCATGAAGCAGTTCACGGTGCTCGGCTACCTGTCTTCTGGCCACTATGAATATGACAGCACGATGGCGCTCGTCAACATGCAGGACGCCGCCGCGCTCTTCCGCACGGGCGGTCCCCAGGGCCTTCGCGTGCGCGTCACCGACATGGATCTTGCGCCCTCCGTCGCCCGCTCGCTCGCCAGGACGCTGCCGCCCGGCGCCTACGCCTCCGACTGGTCGAGGCAGAACCGCACCTGGTTCGCGGCCGTTCAGGTCGAGAAGCGCATGATGGGCATCATTCTCTTCCTGATCGTCCTCGTGGGCGCCTTCGGGCTCGTCTCCTCGCTCGTGATGACCGTCAAGGAGAAGCAGGCCGACATCGCCATCCTCAGGACGCTCGGTGCGAGCGAGGGCGCGATCATGCGCATCTTCGTCATCCAGGGCACGATCGTCGGCATCGTCGGCGTGGCCTTCGGCGTCGCATCGGGCCTGCTCGTCGCCGAGAACGTCGGCGCGATCGTGAGCACGATCGAGGGGATCTTCAATGTCGAGTTCCTCCCGAAGTCGATCTACTTCATCTCCGACATGCCGTCCGATCCGAGGATGTCCGACATCATTCCGATCGCGCTCTTCTCCTTCCTGCTGAGCCTCGCGGCCACGCTCTATCCGAGCTGGCGCGCGGCCCGCACCCAGCCTGCGGAGGCACTTCGCTATGAATAAGGAACTTGCCGTCGAGGTCTCGGGCCTCGTCAAGGTCTATCACGACGGCGACCATCCCGTCCCCGTCCTCTCCGACGTCACCTTCAGCGTGGCCCGCGGGGAGACCGTCGCGATCCTCGGCTCGTCGGGCTCGGGCAAGTCGACCCTGCTGCACGCCGTGGGCGGGCTCGACACGATCGATTCGGGAGAGGTTCGCGTGGCGGGCACGAGCCTCTCGGGGCTTTCCCAGAAGGCGCTCGGCGAGCTTCGCAACCGCTCGCTCGGCTTCGTCTACCAGTTTCACCACCTCCTGCCCGAGTTCACGGCGCTCGACAACGTCGCGATGCCGCTCTGGATCCGCAGGGAGGATCAGGAGGCCTCGAGAGAGGAGGCCCGCAGGATGCTCGAGGCCGTGGGTCTCGGCCACCGCCTGCAGCACCTGCCCTCGCAGCTCTCGGGCGGCGAGCGCCAGCGCGTCGCCATTGCACGCGCCATCGTCACGAAGCCCGTCTGCATTCTCGCCGACGAGCCGACGGGCAACCTCGACAAGGCGACCGCCCAGGGCGTCTTCGACATCTTCCTCAAGCTCGCGCGCGACGAGGGCACGGCCATCGTGATCGTCACGCACGACGAAGGACTTGCGGCCCGCTGCGACCGCATCCTCAGGCTCGACGCGGGCGTCATCAGGGAGGCCTGACCTTGCAGGGACTCGTCGACACGCACTGCCATCTGCAGGCGCCGGCCTTCGAGGCCGATCTTGCGGAGGTGGTCGCGCGCGCCCGCGCTGCAGGCGTTGCGGACATGGTGGTGTGTGCGGGCGGCTCCGACGACTGGGAGAGGACCGCCTGTGTCGCCCGTGAGCACGGGCTTGCCTACATGCTCGGCATTCATCCGCTCCTCGTTCCCAAGGCGCATGAGGAAGACCTCGAGAGGCTCTCGGCGCTCGCCGAGGCATCGATGGCCGATCCGCACTTCATCGGGATCGGCGAGATCGGACTTGAGGGGCTCGTCATGACGATCGACGCACGTCAGGAGCACTTCTTCAGGGAGCAACTCAGGATTGCGGCCCGCCTCGACCTGCCGTGCTCCATTCACGTGCGAAAGAGCGCCTCGAGGCTTCTCTACCATCTGAGGCGCATCCGCGTCACGGGCGTCGTCCATGCGTTCAACGGCTCGGATGCCGAGCGGGACGCCTTCCTTGCGCTCGGCCTCAAGCTCGGGTTCGGCGGCGCCGCCACCTACGAGGGGAGCCTGAGGATCAGGCGGCATCTCGCCGAGGTGCCTGCGGATGCCTTCGTGCTCGAGAGCGATGCGCCCGACATGCCCTCGTCGGCCCGAAGGGACTCCGGAGACCTGAGGTCGGAGCCCGCCGACGTCGCCCAGACGGCCTCGCTTGCCGCCCGGCTTCGCGGCGTCACTAGGGATGAACTCTTATTTCAGTCAATCCAAACCACACAAGCCGCGTTTAAGCGGCTCAAGCTGCGCCAACTTCGTTAAGATGGGCTAAGTACCCCAAAAATGGAGGCGAATTGCTCATGAAAACGAAGGACATACTCGTCTCGATCATCGGGCTCGACGAGCCCGGTATCGTGGCCGCGACGGCGGAGACGCTGACAAGACTCGGCTGCAACATCGAGCAGATGACTCAGACGACCCTCAGGGATCAGTTCACGGCCGTGTACCTCGTGAACAAGCCCGAGGACATTGAAAACAAGAACATCCGGCTGGAGATCCAGACCGCCTACGATGCGAAGAAATTTCATCTGACGGTTTCGATCCGCGACGTGGAGACGGCCGAAGGCAAGGCCGCCGCAGGCGAGCCCTTCATCGTCAGCATCTGGGGCCACGACCGCAACGACATCATCGCCACCTTCGCCCGCATCTTCGCGGAACAGCGCATCAACGTCGAGGGCCTCAAGGCCTTCCGCATCGAGGACGACCAGAGCCTTCAGGTCTTCGAGGTCGTCATCCCCGAGCAGGTCGACACCCGCTCCCTGCACCGCATCATGGGCGAGCGCGCCAAGCGCATGGGGCTGAGGCTCTCCATGCAGCACGCTGCCATCTTCGAAGCCATTCACCGCGTCCGTGTGGTTTGAGACGAAAGGAAAGCTAAAACATGTTGACTGATTCTGAAGTCCTTGCGACTTTGTCCATGCTTCGTTCTGAACACCTCGATGTCAGAACCGTCACGATGGGTATCTCGCTCTTCGACTGCGCGGCCCCCGACTTCGACACGTTCGCCTACAAGGTCCGCAGCAAGATCCTCAGGAACGCCGAGAAGCTCGTTGAAACCTGCGACATCGTCGGCGACCGCTACGGCATTCCCGTCGTCAACAAGCGAATTTCGGTGAGCCCGATGGCCACCGTCTGCGCGGGCTTCACGCGCGACCAGATGGTCGAGGCGTGCCGCGTGCTCGACGACTGCGCCAAGGACGTGGGCGTCGACTTCATCGGCGGCTTCGGTGCGCTCGTTGAAAAGGGCATGACGCCCGGAGAACGCAACCTCATCGACGCGCTTCCCGAGGCCCTTGCCACCACGGACCGCATCTGTTCCTCGATCAACGTGGGCTCGACCAAGGCCGGCATCAACATGGACGCCGTGAAGCTCATGGGCGAGCGCATCCTCGACGTGGCCGCGGCCACGGCCGACCGTGACGCCATCGGCTGCGCCAAGCTCGTCGTCTTCTGCAATATTCCGCAGGACGTGCCGTTCATGGCGGGCGCCTACCTCGGCGTGGGCGAGCCCGACGTCGTGATCAACGTGGGCGTCTCGGGTCCAGGCGTCGTCAAGAAGGCGCTTGACCGCGCCTTCGAGGCCAAGGGCGACTACCTCACGATCACGGATGCCGCCGAGGTCATCAAGCACACGGCCTACAAGGTCACCCGCGTGGGCGAGATCATCGGCAACGAGGTCGCCCAGCGCCTGAACCTGCCGTTCGGCGTGGCCGACCTCTCCCTGGCGCCGACGCCCGCCGTGGGCGACAGCGTGGGCGAGATCTTCCAGACGATGGGCCTCTCCTCGATCGGCGCTCCCGGCACGACGGCCATTCTGGCCATGCTCAACGACGCCGTGAAGAAGGGCGGCGTCTTCGCCTCCTCGCATGTGGGCGGCCTTTCGGGCGCCTTCATCCCCGTCTCCGAGGACAGCGCCATCGAGGCCGCGGCCCGCAGCGGCGCCCTCACGATGGAGAAGCTTGAGGCGATGACGAGCGTCTGCTCCGTCGGTCTCGACATGATCGCCATCCCCGGCGACACGTCCGCGGCCACGATCTCCGGCATGATCGCCGACGAAATGGCCATCGGCATGATCAACTCCAAGACCACCGCCGTGCGCATCATTCCCGTGCCCGGCAAGGGCGTCGGCGAAAAGGCCGTCTTCGGCGGCCTGCTCGGCGAAGCTGCGATCATCCGCGTGCCCGGCGGCGACTCGACGGGCTTCGTGAAGCTCGGCGGCCGCATCCCCGCGCCGATCCACTCCCTCAAGAACTGATCGGCTGAACCTGTCCGGGTCGCGGCGGACGCTCCGTCCGCCTGTCGCGACGACCATTCACGGCGCCGTCCTCCTGTTTTGGAGGCGGCGCCTTTTTTTTGCTAGAAGAGAGGGTAAATACTGGTTTTGGTGGAAATTGTGCAGGGAGTGCGATACGCTATGTGGTGAGTTTCGCATGAGTACCGATATGATAAGTGGTATTGATACTGCGTGTATGATGGAAACGCGTGTGCCACAATCGTTTCGGGAATGAAGCCTTGGGGTTTGCCGTTTGTTTTTCCTATATGTCCGTACGAGCGGAACGAAGCCCGACAACGCAACCTTAAGGATGCTCCCTCATGAAAGCCAGCACCCCCATCGGCCCTTCTCTGGGCCTCAACGCCGTCCGCCTCTCACTCCTTTCCGGTGCCGTCACCGCTGCCCTTGGCGCCCCCGCAATGGCGCAGGAGAGCATGGAAATCGAGCTCGATCCCTTCGAGCATACCGTCTTCGTTCCGGGTGAGGACACGCGCGACGTTCTTGTGACGGGCGTGAAGACCGCAACGATCACGGCGGGCTTCAACAACGTCCTGATCGCCCCTCGTGTCGAGCAGGAAACGACCTTCAGGCTTCAGGGCTTCGGCGTCTCGAACGCCCTCACGGGCGTCTCGCTGGTCCTCCCCGCCGGCAAGGGTCCCGTGAACGTGCTGGCTTCGGGCGGCACAACGACCATCGTGATGGACACGTCGAACCTGCCTGAGGATGATGGTCAGGACGGCGGTTCTGGCAACGAAAATCCCGACGAAGACCTCGGTGATCTGGGGGGATTTCGTCTGCTTTCCGACGAGAATCAGGCTGATTATTCGGACGGTCAGTTCAAGGCGGGGGCGAAGCTTGTGCATGCGTTCGCAAACGGCGGGCGCGCCGCGCTTGAAACGGTGGGCAGGAACCCTCAGGACGTGCTTGTCATTGCAGGGCATCTCCACGTCACGCCAGATGTGCAGATGAGCTTCGGCGTCGAGGGCTCCGAAGAGACGAATGCCAACTTCCATCTGGGACCGTCGGCGGGCGTCGTGATCAACAAGTCGTGGTTCATGGGACTCGCCGAGGACAAGGGGGCGATCACGTTCGGCAAGGGGACGAAGGCCGTCTTTGAGAAGGGGGCCGTCTTCATCATCACGGACGGCATGGACGACCTGCGCGAACCTGAAGAGTTTGAGGCGGACGACGAGGCGCAGGAAGTGCCTGTGGAAGAGCGCCTCGTCTTTAAGGCGGTCGCGGGATCGGAGGTCACGGGCGTGGAGCACCTCGAGGGTTTTCTGACCAAGGATGGGCAGGTGTGCTCGATGAAGTTCGAGCAGACGGAGGACGGTTGGAGGGTCGTTGAGCGGGAGTGGCGCTACGAGGGGCCACTTGAGGAGGTCGTGAACGCACTGGGCGTCGAAGCCATGAAGGCCGATGCGCCCAAGGCGCTGCGCAAGGAGTTCCTCAGGAGGCAGAGCCCGAGTGAATTCGGCAAGACCATCAACTGGATGACCGAACTGATGGTGGGGGCGGGCACTTCGACGGAGATGATCAGGACGGCGGAGAACGTCGTCGAGCTCACGTCAAGGGCTGCAGTCGCCTTCGAGGACGACCAGGCCGTCAGGGTGTCCGCGAGAACAGGCTCGAGCAGGGGGCGCTTCAAGAGCGTCGATGGCAGTACAGGAGGATTCGCCGAGTGGTCGAGGGACGTGACGGGGCTTGACCTCGAGGTGCATCTCAGGCACCTCACCAGATTAGGCGGGCTGGTCGTCTCCTATGCCGACGCGGACGTCGGAAGCTCCTTCGATGTCTTCGACGTCAGTCAGGAGTCGAACATCGCTTCCCTGGCAGTCTACTACGGCGAATCAAGCGACAGGTTTGCGGTGACGGGCTACGGGATGTTCTCGGGCGCCAACGACAAGGTCCGCGTCATCTCGACGGGCGACATGCTCACCACGGGCGATCCGTCCCGCCGGGCCATGACGGCGGGCGTCGCGGGAAGCTTCTATCCCGACTGGGGCGGCTACAAGGACGTCAACTTCACGGGCGCCGTCTCCCTGACGAATTATCTTAAGTCGACATATGGGATCGCCTTTGACGGTGAGCGTGTCATGGACGTGGAGGAGGAGGGCAGGTGGGTGGGCACGCTGCAGCTGCAGGCGGGTTGGCACAGGCTCTTCCGTCCGGCGTCCTCGTCCTGGATCAAGGCCGACGTCACGCTCGGGGGACGCGTGCGCGCGGGCGACCTTGAGGTCAGGCAGACGGTGAGCGCGGGAGGCACCTCCTCAAGCGTCGGGCACGACGACCTGACTCGAGGCGAGATCTTCGGCGACGCCGCCCTCAAGGTGCGTCTGCGCGACAGCGTGGCGGGGCTGCATGTCGGCGGCTCCACTGGGCCCGACGGCTCGCGTTCGTGGACAGGCGGCGTGTCGTTCGACTACCAGTTCTAGGCGGGGTCTGCGCCCGTCGTCGGAAGGCGTCGGGCGTCGCGGGTCTGCCTATCCGACAGATGATCCTCTAAAATGGAAGATGCAGGCGTGCGCCCTGCGGGAAGTCCGCGGGACGTCCGCCTGCATGACTGTTGAAGCCCTCCGCTGCTGGGAAAGAGGCCTGCGGAGGCGCCTGGAGGAGATAAAACAGAAATGTCGGAAACGCCTGCCCTGGTCGTGGACGTCTCGCTTGCACGCAGCATGGTCGAGCCGCTCTATCGCGACCTTACCCTTCCGACCGGTGAGAACGTCATGCAGCATGCCGACGGCATCGCAAGCATTCTCAGAGAGGTCAGGGACGATCCGGAACTCATCAGCGCAGCCTATCTTTTCTGCGTGCCTTCCGTGATCCAGAATTCCGGCGAATGGATCGAAAAGAGCTTCGGTCCCGCCGTCAACGGGCTCGTGCAGGAGCTCGGACAAGTGAACGAACTTTCCCGCCGCGCCCGTTCCGAAAACGAGGAGGCGAACACGCGTCATCAGGTGGAGGCCATGCGCCGCATGTTCCTTTCGATGTGCAAGGACCTGCGCGTCGTCCTTCTCAAGCTTGCGAGCCGCCTGCAAACGCTGCGCTGGTTCGCCGCCTCGAAGCGCGAGGGCGCCGAGAAGTTCGGCACCGAGACGCTCGACCTTTACGCACCGCTGGCCAACCGCCTCGGCATCTGGCAGCTCAAGTGGGAGCTCGAGGACCTGTCGCTGCGTTTCACGCGCCCGTCCGAATACCGTGAGATCGCACAGCAACTCGACGAATCGCGCGAGCAGCGCATCGAGTTCATGCAGAGCGCCGTGCTGCGCATCCGCGGACTTCTTGAGGAGAACGGCATCAAGGCCGAAGTCTCGGGACGTCCGAAGCACATCTATTCGATCTGGAAGAAGATGCAGCGCAAGCACCTGCGCTTTGATCAGCTCTTCGACGTGCGCGCCGTGCGCATCATTGTCGACACGGTCGAGCGCTGCTACCAGGTGCTCTCCATCGTGCACGAGAACTTCCCCGTGATTTCGAAGGAGTACGACGACTACATCGCCAAGCCCAAGCCCAACGGCTACCAGTCGCTTCACACGGTCGTGACCGACAAGGCGGGCCGTCCGCTCGAGATCCAGATCCGCACCCGCGCCATGCATGAGTTCGCAGAGCTCGGCGTGGCCGCGCACTGGCGCTACAAGGAGGCAGGCAACTCCAACGGCGCGACGAGCGCCGAGGAGCAGCGCGTCGCCTGGCTTCGCCAGCTGCTCGCCTGGGGCAGCGACATGCAGAACCAGGGCCAGCCCGAGGGCGAGGCCGTGCTCGACGACCACATCTATGCGCTCACGCCGCAGGGCCGCGTGGTCGAGCTGCCCCGCGGGGGCACGCCCGTCGACTTCGCCTATGCCGTGCACACGCAGCTCGGCCACCGCACCAAGGGCGCAAAGGTCGACGGCGTGCTCGTGCCGCTCAACACCAAGCTCGAGACGGGCCAGACCGTCGAGATCATCGCCGCCAAGGTGGGACAGCCGTCCCGCGACTGGCTCTCCGCCGAGAAGGGCTTTGCGGCCAGTCCGCGCACCCGCAACAAGGTCCGCCAGTGGTTCAACGCCCAGCAGACTGCGGAGCTCACCGCCCAGGGCCGCGAGAAGATCGACAAGGAGCTTGCGCGCCTCGGCAAGACTGCGGTCAAGCTCGAGGATCTCGCCAAGCGCCTCGGCTATGAGGGCGTCGACGAGCTCTGCCTTGCATACGGCAAGGAGGAGATCACGCAGACGGCGCTCGCCACCGCTGTGCAGCAGCCCAAGCCCGTCGCGCCCGAGCCCGACGAGGTCCTCATCCGCCAGTCCCGCAACACGGGCAAGAGCGACGTGCTCGTCGTGGGCGTCGATTCGCTTCTCACGCAGCTCGCCCGCTGCTGCCATCCCGTGCCGCCCGACGAGATCGTCGGCTACGTCACCCGCGGCCGCGGCGTGACGATCCACCGCGCCGACTGCCCGAACATCCGCAACATGTCCGAGCAGGACCACGGCCGCCTCATCGAAGTGAGCTGGGGCAGGGGAGGCGACGGCGTCTTCCCCGCCGAGGTCTTCGTCGTCGCGACCGACCGTCCCGGCCTCATCAGGGACATCTCGGAAATCTTCATGAAGGCCAAGCAGAACCTCGTGGGTATGAATTCCCAGAAGGTGAAGACCGACGTCCGCATGCGCTTCACGGTCGAGATCCCCTCGGCCTCGAGCCTGACGTCCACACTCACGGCCATTCGCGAGCTCAAGGGCGTCCTGTCGGCCCGTCGCTGCTGATTTCGCAGACCCCTTGAGGTGTGATTACAAATAAAATACCGTAAAAACGGTAGGCGAGAAACTTCGGTTTCTCGCCTTTTTTCATTGTGCTACAGTGGTTTGCGGGTTTTTGTGTGCAGAGTGCCGAAAAAAAATATTTTTCGACGGTCTTGCTTTTTCAAAAATCTCAGGCATAATTTCGTTCTCACACGGCAGGCACGTAGCTCAGTTGGTTAGAGCATCACCTTGACATGGTGGGGGTCGTTGGTTCGAATCCAATCGTGCCTACCAGGAACTTCTTCCTGCGACGTCCGTGTGAAGCGGTTCAAGGACCGCGAATGCAAGAGTTTGCAAATGCGCAAAATCTCAGGCATAATAAAAACCTTGACAGGCACGTAGCTCAGTTGGTTAGAGCATCACCTTGACATGGTGGGGGTCGTTGGTTCGAATCCAATCGTGCCTACCAGAATTTTATTTGGGATTTTGTTGAACGATGTGTTCTTCGCAGACTTTTCGCACAACAACACCCTCTCTTTGAAAAAATTGAGGGCGTGAGCGAAACGTTGTCCAACAAAATGTCCAAGGCAAAGAAGTGCGGCTCATGTCCGCACTTTTTTTTCGCCTGTAGAAAACGAGGTTAAAAATGGTTGCAATTACCCTTCCGGACGGCTCCAAGCGCGAATTCGCCGCCGCCGTCACCGTTGCCGATGTCGCCGCCGACATCGGTGCCGGTCTGGCCAAGGCCGCTCTCGCCGGCCGCGTCGACGGCAAGCTCGTCGACCTCTCCCATGTGATCGACAAGGACGCTCAGGTCGCCATCATCACGGGCCGCGACGCCGAAGGTGTTGAAATCATCCGTCACTCGACCGCCCATCTGATGGCGCAGGCCGTGAAGGAGCTTTACCCGGAAGCCCAGGTCACGATCGGGCCGGCCATTGAAAACGGCTTCTACTACGACTTCTCCTACAGCCGTCCGTTCACCCCCGAGGACCTCAAGGCCATCGAGGAGCGCATGGACGAGATCGTCAAGCGCAACATCAAGATCGAACGCATCGAGATGTCCCGCGACGAAGCCGTGAAGTTCTTCACGGATCTCGGCGAAAAGTACAAGGCCGAACTCATTGAAGCCATCCCGCAGGGTGAAACGATCTCGCTCTACCGTCAGGGCGACTTCACCGACCTCTGCCGCGGCCCCCATGTGCCGTCCACGGGCGCGCTCAAGGTGCACCGTCTGATGAAGGTTGCCGGCGCCTACTGGCGCGGCGACTCCAAGAACGAGATGCTCCAGCGCATTTACGGCACCGCCTGGGCCACGAAGGACGACCTCAAGGCCTATCTGACGATGCTTGAGGAAGCCGAAAAGCGCGACCACCGTCGCCTCGGCCGCGAGCTCGACCTCTTCCACCTCCAGGACGAGGCCCCGGGCATGATCTTCTGGCATCCGAAGGGATGGGCCCTCTGGCAGGTGATCGAGCAGTACATGCGCCGCATCTACCAGGACAACGGCTACGGCGAAGTCAAGGCTCCGCAGCTTCTCGACCGCTCGCTCTGGGAACGTTCCGGTCACTGGGCCAAGTATCGTGACAACATGTTCACGACCGAGTCCGAGAACCGCTACTACGCCCTCAAGCCGATGAACTGCCCGGGCCACATCCAGATCTTCAACTGCGCGCTGCGTAGCTACCGTGATCTGCCGTTCCGCCTCGGCGAATTCGGCCAGTGCCACCGCAACGAACCCTCCGGCTCGCTCCATGGCATGATGCGTGTTCGCGGCTTCACCCAGGACGACGGCCACATCTTCTGCACGGAAGACCAGATTCTCGCCGAATGCGAAGCCTTCACGAAGCTCGTCAAGGACGTCTACCAGGACTTCGGCTTCACCGAGATCGCCTACAAGGTCGCCACGCGCCCCGAAATGCGCATCGGTGAGGACGCCGTCTGGGACAAGGCCGAGCATGCCCTGATGCAGAGTCTTGACGCTCTCGGCATCAAGTATGAAGTTCTTGAGGGTGAAGGCGCCTTCTACGGTCCCAAGATCGAATATCATCTTAAGGACTGCCTCGGTCGCTCTTGGCAGTGCGGCACCATCCAGGTGGACTTCCAGATGCCGGGCCGCCTCGGCGCCGAGTACGTCGCCGAAGACAACTCGCGCAAGGTTCCCGTCATGCTTCACCGCGCCATCCTCGGTTCTCTCGAACGCTGGATCGGCATGCTGATCGAAGAATACGCCGGCGCCTTCCCGACCTGGCTCGCCCCGGTCCAGTGCGCGGTCGCCTGCATCACGGACGCCCAGAAGGACTACGCCGACGAAGTCGCCGCCAAGCTTCACGCTGCCCGCATCCGCGTGCAGTCTGATTTGCGCAGCGAAAAGATTAACTATAAAATCCGCGAATTGAGCCTGCAGAAGATTCCGTACATTCTCGTCGTGGGCGAGAAGGAAAAGCAGGCCGGTTGCGTGGCGGTTCGCGCCCGCGGTGGCAAGGACCTCGGCTCGATCAAGCTCGATGACTTCATCGCGATGATCAAGCAGGAGGACGAAGCCCGCTCGCCCTTTGCGCACTAACCGCAAAACTAACGATTTAGGAGATTGTCATAGCACAAGATCGCAAGCATCGGATCAACGGTGAGATCCGAGTTCCTGAGGTCCGACTGACCGGCGTCGATGGCGCCCAGATCGGCATTGTCCGCACTGCGGAAGCCCTGCGCATGGCTGAGGACGCCGACGTTGACCTCGTTGAGATCGCGCCGAACGCCCAGCCGCCGGTCTGCCGCCTGATGGACTACGGCAAGTTCCGTTATCAGGAACAGAAGAAGGCTCAGGAAGCCAAGGCCAAGCAGAAGGTGATTCAGGTCAAGGAAGTGAAGTTCCGCCCGGTGACGGACGAAAACGACTTCCAAACGAAGCTCCGCTCCCTGGTGCGATTCCTCAATGACGGCGACAAGGCCAAGGTCACGCTGCGCTACCGCGGCCGTGAAATGGCTCACCAGCAGTTCGGCATGGAGCTGATGGACCGCATCCGCACGGAGCTCGCCGAAGTGGCTCAGGTTGAACATCAGCCCAAGCTCGAAGGCCGCCAGATGATCATGGTGCTGGCTCCTAAAAAGAAAAAGTGATTTTTTCACACACTGCCTCAAAATTGAGGTAGAATTCTGTCTTTCCCAAAAAACGGACCGCAAGTCGGTCCGTTTTTTGGATAACAAGTGAGCCTCGGGCTTGAGAAAGTTCCCGTCGTCTGGATGGGGCGCCTGTGGTTCATCAAATAAAGAGGTAACGGCAAATGCCGAAGATGAAGACTAAGCGCGCTGCCGCCAAGCGTTTCAAGCCGCGCGCCAGTGGCTCGATCAAGCGTGCCCACGCTACGAAGCGTCATATCCTTACGAAGCGTACGACGAAGAACAAGCGCCAGCTCCGCGGCATGGTCGATATCCATGAATCCGATATCGCTTCCGTGCGTCGCATGTTGCCTTACGCCTAATTAAAGGAGATATAGAAGATGCCCCGAGTTAAGCGTGGTGTGACGGCTCGTGCCCGTCATAAGAAAGTTTTCGCCCTTTCCAAGGGCTTCAGCCTCCGCCGCAACAACGTCTACCGTGTTGCCAAGCAGGCTGTCATGCGCGCCGGTCAGTATGCCTATCGTGACCGCCGTGACAAGAAGGGTACGTTCCGCCGTCTGTGGATCGCCCGTATCAATGCCGGCGCTCGCGCCAACGGCATGACCTACTCCGTGTTCATGAACGGCCTCAAGAAGGCCGGCATCGGTCTCGACCGCAAGGTCCTTTCCGACATGGCCATCTTCGACAAGGAAGGCTTCGCCTCCCTCGTCAACCAGGTCAAGGGTGCCTAATTCGAAGCATGTCCGGACGGACGGTTTGCACTGAATCGTCTTGCTTTCATCCGGAAGCTTTGAGAAGAAGAGACTCGGTATTCGCTGGGTCTCTTTTTTTTCGCCCTTTTTTCCGTCCTTCGAGGACTCCGAGGCCGCAGCGCTTTCCCGTGAAAGCCTGCGGTCTGTCGCTTTTGAGCAAAAAAAATGGACATGATGACAAACCGTTCATCACCCATCTATGATGAAAAATAAGGAGCAGGTGCATCGCCAACCATTCAGATCAGCTCATGAAGAGATACGGGTGCGACGCAGATCTCGGTGTGGTGATGAGGGCTTGGTTCCTGCGAATCTTTCATGATGCGACTTCGGGCCGCAGGGGGGCGTGCTTTGCTCTCATCTTTTTCATGAAAAAAAGAGGCCGAAAGGCATCAGAATTTTCCCTAGGGCGTTGTGCCTAGACGGAGGGGTGTCTGTTCTCGTCAAAGTGACGAAAACGACTGCGCCTTCGGTGGGGTTCGTCGAAGCTCCTGCCGAAGTCTTGTCCGGGCGTCGGGGCGTCTAGTACAAACGCCCGAGGCAGTCCGAAAGTCGGCGCAGGTATACTGCGATGCGTGGTAAACCCCGACAACGGATCACCGCCGTCGCTGGGGCGCCTTTCGCAGAAGAACGATTCAATCGTCTTCACTTCAACCCTCCCTCCGAAAAAGGACAAGACTCATGGCGGATCCCAAGACTCAGACTGCCTGCGAGGAGAATCCGAAGGTGGGCTTCGGCGCGTACATCGCGCTCGCGCTTGCCATCATCATCTTCTCCGGCGTCTTCTACAAGATGCCCGACGCCTACAAGTGGCTCGGCGCCTTCGACTACACGACCCTCATCGGCAAGTACGGCACCATCGCCGGCACGGCCAGCAACTTTCAGGGCTCCGGCGGCTTCAGCGCCCGCGCGGGCTTCCTCTTCTCCCTCAATCTGTTCCCCGGTGTCATGCTCGCCATGGGCCTCATTGAGGTGCTCTCCTTCTACGGCGCTCTGCGTGCCGCTCAGGTCATCCTGACGCCGCTCCTCAAGCCGATCCTCGGCGTGCCGGGCTACACGGGCCTTGCCCTCATCACCGACCTTCAGTCCACCGACGGCGGCGCCGCCATCACGCGCGCCCTGCACGACGAAGGCCGCATCACGACGAAGAACCTCGTGACGATCTGCGCCTGGCAGTATACGGGCGCGGGCTGCGTGTCCAACTACTACTCCACCGTCTCCGGTCTCTTCACGCTTTTCACCGTGAAGGTCTGGATCCCGATGGCCCTCATTCTGGTCCTCAAGTTCGTGGGCGGCGCTCTGATCCGCACCATCCTCAGCACCGTTTATCGCAAGGACTTCGAAAATGACTAATCACTCCACCACCTCGAAGAATCCCTTCGACATCTTCATCGTCGGCCTGCGCAAGGGTCTCGACATCGGTCTCTACAGCCTGCTGCCGAACGTGCTGATGGCCTTCGTGCTCACGTACATGCTGAATCTCTTCGGCGTCATGAAGTTCCTCGGCGACACCTGCGGCGGCGTGATGGGCGCCTTCGACCTTCCGGGCGAGGCCATCACGGTGCTTCTCGCCACGTGGCTCTCCTGCGGCGCCGGTGTCGGCGTTGCCGCCAGCCTGGCCGCTGCCGGCCAGCTCAACGCCCATGACGTGACGATTCTCGCGCCGGCCTTCATTCTGATGGCCTCCCAGATCCAGTACATGGGCCGTCTTCTCGGCGTGGCCAACTGCCCGAAGAAGTACTGGCCGCTGCTCATGTTCAACAGCGTCTTCATGGCCTGCCTTGGCATGATCGTGATGCGCTTCGTCGCCTGACCGCGTCCCTGAGCAATCACAACCCGAAAGCCGACGGCTTTAGCCGCCGGCTTTCGCGCTTTCCGGTTCTTCAAAATTTTGGGAATGCAGACAAGTCGTTGTAAAATAAGATTTTTCGTCGGTCCTCTCTTGCGATGGGAGCCTCTTGCGAAAAGAAGCCGGAGACCATTCGGGCCTTTTTTCGCAACAGGCTGTCGCAGCAGGCATCCTCCGCGTCAGGCGTTACCCTCGGATGAGGATGCGCGGCCGCCATGGACCGGACGGGTGATCCCGCCCGGTTTTACAACATCAAAGTCGAGATCAGTGAACATGCAGGATCTTTCCGAACTCATCGAGTCCGCGCGTCAGGACTTCGCTCAGGCAGAGCAGCCCGCTGCCCTGGAAGACGCCAAGGCCAAGTACATCGGCAAAAGCGGCGCCGTGACGGCTCTCATGAAGAGCCTCGGCCAGCTCGCGCCCGAAGAGCGCCGCGCCCGCGGTCAGGAAATCAACAAGGCCAAGGCCGCTATCGAAGCCGCGCTCAACGCCCGCCGCGAACAGCTCGCTCAGGCCGCCATGCAGGCCAAGCTCGCCAGCGAAGCGATCGACGTGACCCTTCCGGGCCGCGTCCGCACCGAAGGCGGCATCCACCCCGTCATGCGCACATGGATGCGCATCGAGGAGATCTTCCGCTCCATCGGCTTCGACGTTGCCGACGGTCCCGAAATCGAAAGCGACTGGTTCAGCTTCACGGCCCTCAACAACCCGCCCAACCATCCCGCCCGCTCCATGCAGGACACGTTCTACGTGGACCGCTGCGACGAGGAAGGCCGCCAGCTGCCGCTGCGTCCGCACACCTCTCCGATGCAGGTTCGCTACGCCCGCACGCATGAGGCTCCGATCAAGATCATCGCCCCGGGCCGCACCTACCGCGTCGACTCCGACGCTACGCACTCCCCGATGTTCCATCAGGTCGAAGGCTTGTGGATCGGTGACGACGTGAGCTTCACCGACCTCAAGGGCGTCTACAGCGACTTCCTGCGCCGCTTCTTCGAGACGGATGACCTCGTCGTTCGCTTCCGTCCGTCCTACTTCCCGTTCACCGAGCCGTCCGTTGAAGTTGACATGATGTTCACGAGCGGCCCGCGCAAGGGCAAGTGGCTCGAGATCTCGGGCGCCGGCGAAGTGCACCCGAACGTCGTGCGCAACTTCGGCCTCGATCCTGAAAAGCACATCGGCTTCGCGTTCGGCTCCGGCCTCGAGCGCCTCACGATGCTCCGCTACGGCATCGACGACCTGCGCCTCTTCTTCGAAGGCGACCTGCGCTTCCTGCGTCAGTTCAACTAACCGGGCCAACCATCGAAAGGAATTACTGAAATGCTGTTTACAGAAGAGTGGCTGCGTCAATATTGCAATCCGCAGCTCAGCACCGAAGAGCTTGCCGAAACGCTCACGATGGCCGGCCTTGAAGTCGAGGAGGTCACGAGCGTGGCTCCCGCCTTCACGGGCGTAGTCGTCGCCGAGGTCCTCACCTGCCGCGATCATGAGAACTCCGACCATCTGCACGTCTGCGAAGTGAATGCCGGCACGGGCGAAACGCTCCAGATCGTCTGCGGCGCCCCGAACGTGCGCGCCGGCATCAAGGTCGCCTGCGCCACGATCGGCGCCGTCCTGCCGGGCGACTTCAAGATCAAGAAGTCCAAGTTGCGCGGCGTCGTGTCCATGGGCATGCTCTGCTCCGCCCGCGAACTCGGCATCAGCGAAGAGCACAACGGCATCTGGATTCTTCCGGAAGACGCGCCGATCGGCACGGACATCCGCGAGTACGCCAGGCTCGACGACTCCAAGATCGAGATCAAGCTCACGCCGAACCGCGGCGACGCGCTCTCCGTTACGGGAGTCGCCCGCGATCTCCATGCCGTGACCGGCGCTCCGCTCGTCATGCCCGCCATGGATCCGGTGCCCGCCACGTGCGAATGCGTCAAGCCCGTCGTGATCGAAGCCCCCGACCTCTGCGGCCGCTTCACGGGCCGCGTGATCCGCAACCTCAATCCCGCCGCCGAGACGCCGCAGTGGATGCGCGACCGCCTCGAGCGCGCCGGCATGCGCCACATCTCCGCGCTCGTCGACATCTCGAACTACGTCATGCTCGAGCTCGGCCGTCCGACGCACTTCTTCGACCTCGCCAAGCTTGAAGGCGACCGCATCACCGTGCGCTGGGCCCGCGAAGGCGAAAGCCTGAAGCTGCTCAACGAGCAGACGGTCGAACTCACGCCCTACTACGGCGTGGTCTGCGACGGCGACACGCCGTCGTGCATCGCCGGCATCATGGGCGGCGAAAAGAGCTCCGTCTCCGAAACGACGACCGACCTCTTCATCGAGGCCGCCTTCTGGCAGCAGCTCGCCATCCAGGGCCGCTGCCGCAAGCTCAACTTCTCGACGGACGCCGCCTACCGCTTCGAGCGCGGCGTCGACTTCGGCACGAACGCCCAGCACATGGAATACGTCACGCGCCTCGTCCTCGAGATCTGTGGCACGTCCGAAACCCGCGTGGGCCCGGTCGACGACCAGATCGTCAACCTCCCCGAAAGGAAGCCCGTCACGATGCGTGTCGCCCGCTGCCTGAAGGTGGTCGGCATGGACATCCCCGTCGAGGCCATGCACAACACGTTCACGCGCCTCGGCTTCGAATACACGTTCGACGGCGAGGTCTTCACGGTTCAGGCTCCGTCGCACCGCTTCGACATCGAGATCGAGGAGGACCTCATCGAGGAGGTTGCCCGTCTCTACGGCTACGAAAAGCTTCCCGACCGTCCGCCGCTCGCCCGCATTGCGATGAAGTCTCCGAAGGAGGCCTCCCGCACGGGTCACGCGCTTCGCCGTGAAATGGCCGTCCTCGGCTATCAGGAGCTCATCAACTTCTCGTTCGTGCCCGAAGCCTGGGAAAAGGACTTCGCCGGCAACGACGCGCCGATCCGCCTGCTCAACCCGATCGCGAGCCAGCTTTCCGTCATGCGCACGCAGCTCGTGGGCGGTCTCGTCGACATCCTGAAGTACAACCTCAACCGCAAGGCCGAACGAGTCCGCGTCTTTGAGCTCGGCCGCGTGTTCTTCCCGGATCCCGCCGTGCTTGACGGTCCGTGGTCCGTCAAGGGCGTGCGCCAACCGTCCCACATCGCAGGCCTCGCCTACGGCACGGCCAGCGACGTTCAGTGGGGCGTCGAAGCCCGCCGCGTCGACTTCTACGACGTCAAGGGCGACGTCGAGCGCCTCGTCGCTCCGCTCAAGGCCCGCTTCGTGAAGGAGGTCTTCCCCGCCCTTCATCCGGGTCGCAGCGCCGCCATCTACGTCGGCGAAAAGCGTGTCGGCTTCATCGGCGAACTTCATCCGAAGCTCGTGCACGAATACGGCCTGCCCAATGCGCCGGTCGTCTTCGAGCTTGAGGTCGAGCCGCTTCTCACGCTCGAGCTGCCGCGCTACACGCCCGTGAGCAAGTTCCAGCCGATGCGCCGCGACGTCGCCGTCGTGGTACCTGCCGACTTTGAAGTGCAGGTTCTCATGGACGCCGTCAACGACGCCCGCGTCTCCGACGCCCGTCTCGGCGCGCTCGTCTCTTTCGGTCTCTTCGACCTCTATCGTCCGAAGACCGACGAGGGCGATGCCGAGAAGTCGCTTGCCTTTGCCGTCGAGCTCAACTCGACGGGCGAGGAGGCCCTTACGGACGCAGAGGCTGATGCAACGATGCAGGCCCTCGTCGAGGTGCTCGAACGTGCCGGTGCACGCCTTCGCGCTTGATCAACGTCTTCATCCTGCGATCTGCGCCCTCTCCGTGAGGGCGCAGGTCGAGAATCCTTATGAAATCCTTCACTGAATCTGGTGTCCTCTTCCCCGACGACTGGGAGAACGAGCCCGAAGAGCCCGCGGTTCCGCCGCCCGCCCCCGAGCCCAAGCCCGAGCGCAAGGTGCGTGACACGGCCGCAAGGCCCGCCCCGAAGCTCGCGTCCGAGGACGAAGACCTGGACTACGGCACGCCCTGCTTCAAGAGGGCGGACCTGGTCGATCTGCTCTGCGAGGAGCACGGGTTCGATGTCGCCGAGAGCCGCGCCTTCGTGGCGGAGTTCTTCGACATGATCTTCGACCATCTCGTGCAGGGACATATGGTCAAGCTCTCGGGACTGGGCAGGTTCTCCGTGCGCTACAAGGCGCCGAGACCCGCCCGGAACCCCTGGACGGGCGAAACGGTCATGCTCGAGGAGCGTACGGTGGTCTGCTACCAGTCCTCCGACACTCTCAACACCCGCGTCACTGCGAAGCTTCGTGAGAAGAAGAAGGGCTGAAAACGCCTGCAAAAAGGCAGGGCTATCACGTAAATATGGTATTTGAAGAAATGCTCTTGCTTTTTTCGGCAAGCTAGGATAAACTTCAAATCCTTCGGGGCGTAGCGCAGCCTGGTAGCGCACTTGCATGGGGTGCAAGGGGTCGCGAGTTCGAATCCCGCCGCCCCGACCAAATCCAGGAAAAGAGGTTGTTCAGAAATGAACAGCCTCTTTTTTTTCATCCGTACCTAGCGCCCGGGGGCCTCCGGTCGTTTCGAGCCGTAAGGTTCCCTTGAGGTTCGCGGTCTAACATTCATGATGCAGGCGTCCGCACGCGGCGGGCGCCTTTCGATTCCACGACCCAAGGAGAGACGTCATGACGCCGCAGGAAGCCGTCAGTGCATTTTTCAACACCATGAGGAGCGAGACCGATCAGGCGGGTCTCATGTACTCGCAGTTCGCCGTCGTTCAGGCGCTCGATTACGTCATCGACCGCTGGGAGGATCTCAACCCGCTCGCCCGCGACAAGGCGGGGAACCGCACTCGAGAATGGCTCGAGCACCTTGAGACGGTCTTCGGCGGCATGAGCACCGAGGAGCTCTGCGCGCACAAGTTCGACTTCTCCGCCGAGCTTCGCGACATCGCCGACCGCGGCTTCACCGAGGACCGCGTGATCCCCGACTACAGGGGCGACAACTTCCAGCGCGTCGCACAGGCCCGCGCCATTCTCGCCGACGGCATCTACGGCTCCGTCGACGGCATCGTCGCGCACATCAGGGACCAGGGCTGCCCCTACGCACTCCACGCCACGAGCCTTGAAATCGTCCGTCGCCTCGCTCGCATCGACGTCGAGCGCTTCGGTGAGGACAACTGCCCCGGCCAACTGAAGATGCTCGAGACGATCGAGTCGCTGCGCGGCTGATTTGCATAAGTCGACATATGCGCGTCCGAACTTCCGACGCGTACCCGAAGTCCCGTCCGGCGTCCGCCTGCGGGACTTTTGCGTTTGAGCCTTCATGCCCCTTCTTGCGCTTTCATCGGGCAGGCTTTGCTAAGATCGAAGGATGCCGCCTGCGCACGCCGCAGCCGGCGCTCAGAAAAAGAGGAGAGGATAGTGCGTACTGCATTCAAACTTCTGCCGGTCGTCGCCGGCATCTTCGCCGCGGCCTTTGCCGCTCCGTCCCACGCCGTCGGCGGCCCGAGCGGCCTCAAGGTGGGCTATGCCGTGCAGGGCACGCTCGGCGAGACGATCGTGAATCCCTACGGGCTTGCGCCCCTCACTGCCGTCATCAGGAACGGCGGCTACGTCCTCAAGCATGCGACCGTGCGCATCGTCCCGAAGGAGGGTGGCCAGGAGATCAAGTACGACGTTGGCCCGCAGACCCTGCGCACGCACGGCGGCATTCCCGTCTTCGGCCTCTACGCGGGCTGGCGCAATACGGTCGAGGTGACCTATACGCGCGTCTTTCAGGGCGAGGAGAAGACCGTGACGGAAAGCTACGTGATCAACACGCAGCCTGCCTGGCTTGAAACGACGGGAAATCCCGCGATTGCCCAGAACTTCATGACGGCCAAGGTGACGACGCCCGCGCCCAAGGAATTCTCAGATCGCCTCTACTTCATCAACAATCTCGGCGCAGCCGATGTGCGCGCGAGTCGCGCGGTCTGGAACAATCCCGTGGGCGGCGCCCTGCAGTGGAACAATCCGCCGCGAAACGCGATTCTCGACACGAAGGGCGAGATCCGCTGGTACATGAAGGCCGACCGCATCTATGATCCCGAGTCGCTCTACGACGCGGGCATCATGATGGGCTTCCATCAGAACGCCGACGGCGCGCTCTCCTGGGGCTACGGCCAGCACTATGCGAAGTACGATCTACTCGGCCGCAAGGTCTTCAACCGCCGCCTGCCCGCCAACTACGCCGACTTCAGCCACGCGATGATGCCCGCTGAAAACGGCGGCTACTTCCTGCGCGTCGCTTCGCCCGACCTCAGGCGCGCCGACGACACGCGCGTGCGCACGGTCCGCGACGTGATCATCGAGGTCGACGCCTCGGGCGAGGTCGTCGACGAATGGCGCCTCTTCGAGATTCTTGATCCGAACCGCAACATCGTCCTCAAGTCGATTGACCAGGGCGCCGTCTGCCTCAACATCGACACGTCGCAGTCGGGCAAGACGCTTTCCGCCGAGCAGCTCGCCAAGCTCGAGGCCCAGCACGCCTTCGGTGACATCGCGGGCACGGGTGCGGGCCGCAACTGGGCCCACGTCAACTCAGTCGACCACGACCCCGTCGACGACTCGATCATCCTCTCCTCCCGCCACCAGTCCGCCGTCGTCAAGATCGGCCGTGACAAGCAGGTGAAGTGGATCCTCGCCGCCCCGAACGGCTGGCGCGACGGTCTGAAGGACAAGGTCCTCACGCCCGTCGGCAAGGACGGCAGGCCCCTCTCGTGCCGCATCGGCAAGTGCGAGGGCGGCTTCGACTGGACCTGGACGCAGCACACTGCCTGGAAGATCGATGAGCTGAGCAAGGGCGACATTGTCTACGTCTCCGTCTTTGACAACGGCGACGGCCGCGCCTTCGTGCAGCCCGAGGACCAGAACGAGAAGTACAGCCGTGCCGTCGTCTACAAGATCGACCAGAAGGCTATGACCGTCGAGCAGGTCTGGGAGTACGGCAAGGAACGCGGCCATGAGCTCTACTCGCCGATCACGTCCTCCGTCGAGTATCAGGCCGACAAGAATTCGGTCGTCGTCTACTGGGCGAGCATCGGCACGGGCAGCAAGACCGGCCCCGCGCCCGTCCTGACGGAATTCCGCTGGGGCGAAACGAAGCCTGCTTTCGAGATGCACCTCAAGGGCGGTATGGGCTATCGCGCACTGCCGATCGATGCGCAGAAGGCCTTCGTCCGCTGACGCTCCTGCAGCCTGACGGGCCGACAGGATGACAAGGGGAGGATTCCGCAGGGAGTCCTCCCTTTTTTATCTCGGGGGGCCTTAGCTCAGGCAATTTTGTCAGACAACGAACTAGCGGCTTCTTGTACAGGAGATTTGACGGGCAGAAGTTTCTGAAGAAGTTTCTGAAGGTGTGTCTTCGCCGCGCGGACCGCAAAAAAAAAAGCGCCCGACCAAATGCCGGTCGGGCGTTGAAGGGGCGCGGAACTACCAGATTCCGCTAAAGGACCGGAAGAGGAACAATCGCGCTGCCGGCCTCTGGCAGAGCGAAGGGGAGGAGATTGGAACCCCTGATGTCCCTTTCCATGTGACACATGCTAACCCGACTCGGACCGGGGGTGGTTAAGCCCCGAATAAGAATCCGACCAAATCACTCGGGATTTGATCTTGCTCAATAAATGAGAACGTTTCTTAAGTGCTTTTAAGCAAAAAGGGCCCTGCGGCGGGGTTTCGGGTGTCATGAAATCGTCATGAAATGTTCACGGGGGCGTCAAGCCGGGTGTTCATACTGCGTTCACGTACAGGAGAACAGCACCTGCACGACTTTTAAAACTGAATGGAACACTTATTCATCATGCAGAACACCATCTTTTCCCGCCGCCGCGTCGTGACCTTCGTCTGCGCCGCCTCCGTCCTTGCCGCCTGCGGTACGACGTTTGCCGCCGGCACGGTCAACCTCAACGGCTCCACGACGGTTCTTCCGGTCATGCAGCAGGTTTCCGAAGCCTTCATGCAGAAGAACCCCGGCGTTGTCGTGACGATCTCCGGCACGGGTTCCGGCAACGGCATCAAGGCGCTCCGCGACAAGATGACCGATGTGGCCATGTCGAGCCGCGACCTCAAGGACAAGGAAAAGAAGGACTTCGAAGCCCACGGCATCAATCCGGTCAAGATCCCTGTCGCCCTTGACGCCATCATCCCTGTCGTCTCCCCGAAGAACGCCGTCGCCTCCCTTACGATGGAGCAGCTGCGCGACCTCTTCGCCGGCAAGATCAAGAACTGGAAGGAACTCGGCGGTGCCGACGCTCCCGTGGTCGTGGTCGGTCGCGACTCCTCCTCCGGCACGTTCGAATCCTGGCAGGAACTCGTCATGGGCAAGACCCGTGTGTCCCAGCGCGCTCTCCTCCAGAGCTCCTCCGGCGGCGTCGTTCAGGCCGTTGCCGGCAATCCGAACGCCATTGGCTACATCGGTGTGGGCTACCTCGACAGCCAGATCAAGGGCCTCGTCGTGAACGGCGTCCAGCCCGGTGCCAAGACCGCTCAGGACGGCACGTGGCCGATCTCCCGCGAACTCTACCTCTTCACCTCCGGCCAGCCGCAGGGCGACGCCAAGAAGCTCGTCGACTACACGCTCTCCGCCGAAGGCCAGCAGTTCGTCTCCAAGTCCGGCTTCGTTCCGCTCAAGTAATCGCCTGACCGGCGAGATGCAAGCGGTCAGAAAAACCGATTGAAGCACGCCGGCCGATCGCCCTCGATTCGGCCGGCGTTTCTTTTGCTCCAGAAAAGATCCAGCTGTTCCAAGGATCCCTCATGCTCAACTACAGATCAGCAGACACGCTGTTCAGAAGGGCCTCGGGTACCGTGGCGTGCGTGAGCGTGCTTGCGCTCACGGCCATCGTGCTCTTCCTGCTCGCACAGGGCCTTCCGATCTTCAAGGACGTTCCCATCGGGGACTTCCTCTTCACGACCGACTGGTACCCGACGGACGAACCGCCGGTCTTCGGTCTCGGCGCCATGATCGTCGGCTCCTTTGCGGCCGCCGTACTCACCGCCGTCATCGCCGTGCCGCTCGGCGTGCTCACCGCCGCGGCCCTTCACTGCGCGGTCCCCGCCTGGGCCGCCCGAATCCTCAAGCCCGTCATCGAGCTGATGGCGGCGCTGCCCTCGGTGGTCATCGGCTTCATCGGCATGGTGATCGTCGCCCCGTGGCTTCAGGAGACGTTCAACCTCCCGACCGGCCTCAACCTCTTCAACGCGGGCCTGATGCTCGCCTTCATGTGCATCCCGACGATCGCCTCGATTTCCGAGGACGCGCTCAGGAACGTGCCGGGCGCGCTTCGCGAGGCCTCGCTCGCCCTTGGCGCCACTCGCTGGGAGACGCTCTGCCGCGTCGAGCTTCGCTGGGCCATGGGCGGCATCGGCACCTCCGTCATGCTCGGCCTCTCGCGCGCCATCGGCGAAACGATGGTCGTGCTGATGGTGGCGGGCGGCGCGGGCATCATCCCCGAAAGCATCTTCGATCCGGTCCGTCCGATGACGGCGGGCATTGCGGCCGAAATGGCTGAGGCCGCCGTGGGCGGCGAGCACTACCACGCGCTCTACGCCGCGGGTCTGCTCCTCTTCCTGATCACCTTCGCCTTCAACCTCGCCGCGTGGTACTTCACGCGCCGTCTCTCCCTCAGGAGCGCATGATGAAAGATCTCAAGATGCGCAATCTCTCCGGCCTCGCAGGCTTCACGGTGATGCGCGGCGCCGCCCTCGTGTGCGTGCTCTCGCTCGTCTCGATGCTCGGCGTCATCTTCTGGAACGCCATGCCCGCCATGACCTGGGAGTTCTTCACCGAAGCCCCGCGCAACATGATGAGCGAAGGCGGCATCTGGCCCTGCATCGTGGGCACGTTCCTCCTCGCCGCAGGCGCCCTCGTGATCGCGCTGCCGCTCGGCGTCATGAGCGCCGTGTTCCTCAACGAGTACAACCTCGACTCGCCCGTCATCACCGTGATCCGCCTCTCGATCGCGAACCTCGCGGGTGTTCCGTCGATCATATTCGGCCTCTTCGGCCTGACGTTCTTCGTGGTCTTCTGCGGCTTCGGCGTGAGCCTTCTCTCCGGCATCCTCACGCTTGCCGTGTTGAGCCTGCCGATCATCATCAATACGACGGAAACGGCCCTCAAGCAGATCTCGCAGGACTGGCGCGAAGCCTCGCTCGCCCTGGGCGCCACGCGCTTCGAGACGATCATGAAGGTGATCCTGCCGAACGCGCTCCCCGGCATCCTCACGGGTGCCATCCTCGCGCTCGCCCGAGCCGCAGGTGAAACCGCCGCCGTGATGTACACGGGCACGGTCTTCTTCACCCAGAAGGACGGCGTCTCGCTCTTCGAGCCCGTCATGGCGCTTCCCTACCACGTCTACGTGATGGCCACTTCCGGCACGAACATCGAGGGCACCCGCCACCTGCAGTACGGCACCTCGCTCGTCCTCGTCGCGCTCGTCTTCCTGATGAGCCTCGGCGCCATCATCCTGCGCGAACGCCGCCGCTCCCGCTGAGACGGATGCGGCCGACATTGAACTGAATTTGAAAAGACACGAACATGACCAGCATTGATCTGAACAGCATGACCGCGATGAACCTTGACGGTCTTCCCACGAAGATCGCGGTGAACGACCTCAACGTGTGGTACGGCAAGTTCCATGCCCTCAAGCACATCACGCTCGCCATACCCGAGGGCCGAGTGACGGCCTTCATCGGCCCGTCGGGCTGCGGCAAGTCGACGCTCCTGCGCACCTTCAACCGCATGTACGCCCTCTATCCGGGCCAGCGCGCCGAAGGCGAGCTGATGCTCGACGGCGTCAACATCCTCTCGGGCACTATCGACGACTGCACGCTCAGGAGCCGCGTCGGCATGGTCTTCCAGCGCCCGACCCCGTTCCCGATGAGCATCTACGACAACATCGCCTACGGCATCCGCTTGCGCGAGAACGTCGCGAAGTCCGAGCTCGACGACCGCGTCGAGTGGGCCCTTAAGAAGGCCGCCCTCTGGAACGACGTCAAGGACAAGCTGCGCGAGCCCGGCACGAGCCTCTCGGGCGGCCAGCAGCAGCGCCTTTGCATCGCCCGCGGCGTTGCCGTCAAGCCCGAGGTCCTTCTGCTCGACGAGCCGTGCTCGGCCCTTGACCCGATCTCGACCGCCCGCATCGAGGAGCTCATTGAGGAGCTCAAGAACGACTACACGGTCGTCATCGTCACTCACTCCATGCAGCAGGCCGCCCGCGTCTCCGACTACACGGCCTTCCTCTACCTCGGCGAACTGATCGAGACCGGTCCCACGACCGACATCTTCACCCGTCCGCAGAAGAAGGCGACCGAGGACTACATCACCGGCCGCTTCGGCTAAAACGAAAGGAAACGACATCATGAACCACATCGTCAAAAGCTACGACCGCGACCTCGAGGAGGTCCTCGGCGAGGTGACCGCCATGGGCAGGCTCGTGCGCGAGCAGCTCGTCAAGGCGGCCGACGCCCTCGAGAAGCTCGACGCCGACGAAGCCCGCTCCGTCATGACCCGCGACGCCGAGGTCAACGGCTACGAGGTCTCCGTCGACGCGAAGATCGAATCCGTCTTCGCCCGCCGCCAGCCTGCCGCCCGCGACCTGCGCACGCTCATCGGCATGAGCCGCGTCTCCGTCGACTTCGAGCGCATGGGTGACGAAATCCGCAACATGGCAGGCAGCGTCCTAGAGCTCAAGGGACTCGACGACTCTCTCCTTGAGAACCGCTCCGCCATCATCATGGCCGTCAACACGGTCGCCCACATGATCGACGACTCGATCCTCGCGCTCTCGCGACTCGACACGAACCTCGCCCGCGAGGTCATCGCACGCGACAGGCTCGTCGACGACGTCTACCGCACGACGCTCAGGAGCCTGATCGTGCACATGATGCAGGATCCGTCCTCCACCGAGGGCGCCATCGCGCTCACTTGGATCGGCCGCTCGCTCGAACGAACGGGCGACCACGTGAAGAACGTCTGCGAGGCCGTCATCTACATTGAGGAAGGTGCGGACGTGCGTCACGAGTTCTATACTGGCAAAATGGAATCCTGCCGAAACGGCTCTGCCGAAGGCTGATCCGCCCATCAACAATTGCGACAAGGCATCTATGGCAAAACTGCTCACCGTCGAGGACGAAACCGCCATCCGCGAGCTCCTCGCCTTCATCTGCGAGACAGACGGCCACGAGGTCGTCAAGGCCGCCAGCCTGGCCGAGGCGCGCGAAGCGCTGCGCCGGGGCGGACTCGACCTCATTCTGCTTGACGTGATGCTCCCTGACGGCTCGGGGTTCGACTTCCTGCGCGAAGTCCGCACCGACGCCGCCAGCGCCTCGGTGCCCGTCGTGATGATCACCGCCCGCGGCGACGAGGCCGACAGGGTCGAGGGACTGGACGCAGGCGCCGACGACTACGTCGTCAAGCCCTTCATGCCCAGGGAGCTCACCGCCCGCATCCGCGCGGTCCTTCGCCGCGCGAGCGCCGAGGGCAGGGCGCGCGAGTCCGCAGTGCCTCCCGCCGACGACCGCCAGGAGGAGATCGTCCGCTGCGGTCCGCTCCTCATGAACGAGACGCGCTTCGAGGCGACGGCCGACGGCATGCCCCTCAAGCTCAGCGTCAAGGAGTTCAGGCTGCTCCTGATGTTCGCCTCCCGTCCGGGACGCGTCTTCACGCGCGGCCAGCTCCTTGAAAACATCTGGGGCAACTCCTTTGTCGACGAGCGCACGGTGGACGTGCACATGCTTC
This sequence comes from Sutterella sp. KLE1602, assembly GCF_001578585.1. Lineage (NCBI taxonomy): Bacteria > Pseudomonadati > Pseudomonadota > Betaproteobacteria > Burkholderiales > Sutterellaceae > Sutterella > Sutterella sp. KLE1602. The sequence goes on along the minus strand of NZ_KQ968570.1, from coordinate 76,729 downwards.
GTCTTCGCAAGGCGCTCGCTGGCACGGCCGCGGAAAACCTCATTGAAACCGTCAGGGGCGTCGGCTACCGCTGCCGCCCGCTTGACTGACCTCCCGCAGGCACGCATCCCGACCGCCCCGCACGATCGAGCACGCGCCCATGCACAGGATTGAGAAAGGAGACACCATGCCCGAAGCACTGTCGGCTCGTGGACGCCGCACGCAGTTCCTCGGCATTCTGATTGTCGGGGGCCTCATTCTGGTCGCGCTCGTCTCGGCCGTCCTGTGGCTGAGCGTCGCGGCAGGCACGGCCGCGATCTTCTTCTGCATGGGCGTCTCGTTCTTCGCGCTTCTCGCCGTGTACGCGGGCAAGCTCATCGTGGACGAGGAGCGCTACATGCAGGCAAGGCTCGAGGCGCGCGACGCGCGCTACCGCCAGACGCTCGAGCTCTTGCCCGAGGGCGTCGTCATCCTCAAGGGCGAGGACGGCGTCATCGAATGGGTCAATACCATGGCGGGCGTTCATCTGGGAATCACGTCCGAAGACGTCGGCAGCGTCTTCACCGACAGGCTCATCGCCTCGCAGCCCGCCTTCTGCGCGTGGCTGCGTTCGCGCGACTTCTCGCGCCATTATGCGCTTGAGACCGCGGGCGGCTCCGTGCTGCTCGATGCGGCCGTCGTCGCGCCCGACGAGCGCCACACCATCATCGTCACGCACGACGTCACCGAACGCCGCCGCGTCGACGACATGCGCCGAGACTTCGTCGCCAACGTCTCCCACGAGCTGCGCACGCCGCTCACCGTCATCGCGGGCTTTCTCGATCTGGCGGACATGGACGTGCCGCCCGAGCTCAGAAAGCGCCATCTCGCCCTCATGCGCGACCAGACGGCCCGCATGAAGCGCCTCACGGACGACCTGCTGATGCTCTCGAAGCTCGAGAACAGGGACGAGCGGGGGACAGACCAGCCCGAGCTCATCGACATGTCCGCGCTCATCGACGACGCCGTGCGCGAGGGCATGGCCTACTCGAAGATGCAGCACAAGTTCGAGGTCGCACACGAGCCCCTTTCGCTTCTCGGACATCCCGAGGAGATCCGAAGCGCGGTCCTCAACCTCATCACCAACGCCGTGCGCTACACGCCCAGAGGCGGCCGAATCAGGGTGGTCTGGAAGCGCACGGGCACGGGCGCCGTCCTCACGGTTGCCGACACGGGCATCGGCATTCCGCCCGAGCACCTGCCCCGCATCACCGAACGCTTCTACCGCGTCGACAAGGGGCGCTCGAGGGACACGGGCGGCACGGGCCTCGGTCTGGCCATCGTCAAGCACGTCATGCGGCGTGCGGGAGGCGAGCTCTCCATCGAGTCGACTCCGGGCGAAGGCTCGAAGTTCATGCTTAGGTTCCCCGAGGAGAGGATCTTCTCGGGCCGCTATCTGTAGAACGGACGCGGCATCCTGCGATCGGAGCCCGTTCGGGCGCGCCCTTGCTGGCGCGATGGGCTAAAATCAGACGATCCAATTCACCGAAGTCCGCAGGATTTCCATGCACATTCTTGTCTCCAACGATGACGGCTACCGCGCGCCCGGCATTCAGGCGCTCGCGCAGGCCATGCGCCGTTTCGGCCGCGTGACGGTCGTCGCGCCCGACCACAACCACTCCGGCGCCTCCAATTCGCTCACGCTCAACCGTCCGCTCACCGTCGAGCATCAGGACGGCGACAGCCTATACGTGCTTTCGGGCACGCCGTCCGACTGCGTGCACGTCGCGCTCACGGGTCTTCTGCCGAAGCCCGACCTCGTCGTCTCAGGCATCAACTGCGGCGCCAACATGGGCGACGACACGATGTACTCGGGCACGGTCGCGGCGGCCATCGAGGGCTACCTCTTCGGCGTTCCCTCCATCGCCTTCTCGCAGATCGACAAGGGCTGGGCCGAACTCGACTCCGCCGCGAAGATTGCGCAGCTCGTCGTCGAGCGTTATCTTGAAAGGCGCGAGGACGAAAGGGCCGTTCTGCTCAACGTCAACATGCCCAACATGCCCGTCGAGGCCCTCAAGGGCATCCGCGGCACCCGTCTGGGCAAGCGCAACTGCGCCGAGAGCGTCATCCGCGAGATGAGCCCGCGCGGCTTTCCGATCTACTGGCTCGGCGCTGCGGGCAAGCCCGCCGACGCAGAGGAGGGGACGGACTTCTGGGCGACCTCCCACGGCTATGTCTCCGTGACGCCGCTGCAGGTCGACCTCACGAACTACAAGCAGGTCCCGACGGTCCGAGGCTGGATGGACGGCCCCGCCGTCTGAGATCCGCAAGGCACATTCAAGGGATAGAACGGAAAGGAAAGAAGGTTCAAGGACATGAACAAAACCGTACGCATTCTGTCGATCTCCGTCGCGGCCGCCGCCGCGGCCTTCCTGTCGGGCTGCTCCTCCGTGGACATGGGCCCGGCTACGGTCGTCGACCACTCCACCTACAGCGACGGCGCCGCGACCGCGCCCGTCCAGACGCCGAGCCTGCTGCCGGGCGGCATCGTCGACTCCGGCCGCACCCACACGGTGGCCGTGGGCGACACCATCTACAACATCTCCGTGCGCTACGGCCTCTCCGCCGAACAGCTCCAGCAGCTCAACGCCATCACCGATCCGACGCAGCTGCGTCTGGGGCAGGTCCTGAGGCTTCCCGCCTCCGTCAACGCGCCCCGCGCCTACACGGGCAATCCGCAGGTCCGCGTCAACCGTGTGACGAACGACACCGTGCTTGAGACTGCGCCGATCCGCAATGCCGAGACGGTGCCCGCTGCGGGTGAAACGACCGCCACCTCGTCGGCTGCATCCGCTGACGCCGCCGAAGCCGCCCGCAAGAAGGCCGAGGCCAAAGCTGCCGCCGAGAAGGTCCGCACCCAGGCCGAAGCGGCCAAGTCCCAGGCCCAGCAGAAGCTCAACGCCGTCACGCCGGGCCAGCGCATGATCTGGCCCGTGAGGGGCAAGATCAAGAGCGACTTCGCGAAGAACACCTTCGGTCTTGAGATCGCGGGCACGCAGGGCGACGTGGTCGTCGCGGCCATGCAGGGAGAAGTCATCTGGGTGGGCACGCTCAAGGGCTACTCGGGCACGCTCGCCGTCGTCAAGCACAGCCCGACGCTCATCACCGCCTACGGCGGCCTTGAGAACGTGGCGGTCTCCCAGGGCTCGAAGATCAAGTCGGGCCAGAAGATCGCCGACCTCAAGGGCGACACGCTGAGGTTCGAGGTCCGCGAGACCGGCAAGTGCGTCGATCCGCTCAAGTACCTCAACAAGCGCTGATCCTCGGAGAGTCAGTCAAAAAAGAGCGCCGGCTTCACCGCCAGGCGCTCTTCTTTTTGGTAAAGTCTCCTACCTGAATTTTTGAGGACGGCCGGATGAAGTCGGCCGCCCAGGGATCCCCGTTTTACATAGAGAGTCAAGAGTCATGGCACGACGCAAAGAGAAAACCCCCGAATACTTCACCGTCGAGGTGGAGCGCCTCGACCAGGAAGGCCGCGGCGTGGGTCATCACGACGGCAAGGTCGTCTTCATCGAGGGCGCCCTTCCGGGCGAGCTCGTCACCTACGAGCGCATCCGCAACAAGACCAGCTTCGAGATCGGTCGCGTCGCCCAGGTTCACCGCGAGAGCGTTCAGCGCGTCGAGCCCCGTTGCCCCAAGTTCGGCCACGGTCCCGGCAGCTGCGGCGGCTGCGCCATGCAGCACCTTGAGCCACGCGCCCAGGTCGCTTACAAGGAGCGCACGCTCATCGACACGCTCTGGCACATCGGCCGCGTTCGTCCCGAACAGATCATTACGCCGATCTACGGTCCGTTCTGGAACTACCGTCACCGCGCCCGCCTGACGGTCCGCGACGTCGCCAAGAAGGGCGGCGTGCTCGTCGGCTTCCATGAGAAGTCCTCCTCCTACGTCGCCGAAATGACGGGCTGCCACATCCTCACGAAGAACGTCTCCGACATGATCATGCCGATGCGCGAGCTCGTTTCCAAGCTCTCTATCCGCCAGCGCATGCCGCAGATCGAGGTTGCCGTCGGCGGCAACGGACGCACGGCCCTCGTCTTCCGCACGCTCGAGGAGCCGACCGATGGGGACATGGCCCTGCTCAACGCCTTCGGCGCCGAGCACAAGGCCGACATCTGGCTCCAGCCCAAGGGTCCGGACTCCGCCCACCCGGTCGATCCCGCCAACATCAACGCGCTCGGCCTCCAGCTTCCCGAGTTCGGCGTTCGCATCAACTTCAAGCCGACCGACTTCACGCAGGTCAACCATGAGCTCAACGAGACCATGGTGAGCCGCGCCGTTCGCCTGCTCGGCGTGGAACCCGAGCACAAGGTCGCCGACTTCTTCTGCGGTCTGGGCAACTTCACGCTCCCGCTCGCCACGTGCGCTTCGCACGTGACCGGCATCGAGGGCTCCGACGCGCTCGTCGCCCGCGCCCGTCAGGGCGCCGCCGACAACGGCCTCGCCGAGAAGACCGACTTCGTGGCCCGCAACCTCTTCACGTGGTGCGACCAGGACTGGGAGGCCCTCTGGAAGAAGATGGGCGGCATCGACCGCGTCCTCATCGACCCGCCGCGCGAAGGCGCCCTGGCGCTCTCCCGCGTGCTCGCCGCCACCGACAAGCGTCCCGCCCGTATCGTCTATGTCTCCTGCAACCCCGCGACGCTCGCACGCGACTGCGCCATCCTTCATCATGAGGGCGGCTGGCACATCCGCGCCGCCGGCATCATGAACATGTTCCCGCACACGGGCCACGTCGAGTCCATCGCCGTGCTCGAGCCGGGTCCCAGGCCCGAGAAGAAGTCCGAGGAGGCCGAGGCCATCGAGCGCCGCATCGCCGCCTCGGGTGACGACGACGTCAAGATGAACCTGCCGCAGTAACCTCAGACGGCTCCGTCCCGTCCCGCTGATGCGGGCTCGGGGAACGAGACTATCCAAGAGTCGAAGGAGTCGAAAATGTCGAAAAAAGCGCCGGACGCCATCGCGTCGCGGCGTTTTTTTTCGCATTCCGGCTCATCGAACACGATGTTTTCCTGAGGCCTTTCACGGCAGGATCAAAAAACGCTCATGTTAAGTCGAAATATGCTCAACGGGAGGGTTACAATGGGCGAACAAAGCCCGTCATGCAAGGAGGAACAATCATGACCAGAGCCGCAGTCAGAGAAAGGGCGCAGGCCCGCCGCGCAGCCGATGCGGCCTTCAGGGAGGCGTTCGACGCCTACATGTTTGAATGCTTCGCCAAGCCCGGATTCAAGCTTGAGAGCGAGGCGCAGCTTGCCGAGCGTTTCGGCGTCACCCGCTACAAGGTTCGCAAGGCGATCGAGGCCCTTAATCAGGCGGGCGTGCTCGAGCGCGTCAAGCACGGCGGCTCCACCGTGAGGAGCGTCACGCCCGAGGAGCTTGCCGACCGCGCCGATCGTCTTCTGAGCGTCGCGGGGCTGCCCGCCGAGGAGTTCGAGGACGCCGTCTCCGATCTTGTCTGCGGCCTCGTGCCCGTCATCATGGACAAGGTCGACCCCGAGAAGCTCGCGGGTCTTGAGACCCTCGTCGAGACCGTGGGCGCCGCACGCACGCCTGCCGAGCGCCGCAGCGCCGTTTTCGACTTCCTGACGGGACTCGCAGCTGTCGACGGCAACCGCTACACCGCGCTCTGCGTGAGCCTTGCCGTCAGGCAGGCCGCCCGCCGCGAGGCCTATGACCTGAGGCTCGATCCCGCCGAGCTCGCCGCCGTCTGTCGCGGTGTTCTCAAAGAGCTGATGAAGGGGCGCCGCAAGAAGGTCGTGGCCGAGCTCGAGGATCTCTTCGGACTCGTGTTCCCGAAGCGCGCCGAGCTGAAGAAGGCCGAAAAGACGGAAAAGTCCGAGAAGGCCGAGAAGGCTGAAAAGGGCGGCAAGTAGGACTCGTCCCGGAAAAGAAAGAGGGGCGCAGGCGGCATGGCGACGCCTGCGCCCCGTTTTTGGCGGGCGCAAAAAAGGCGGCTCGATCGAGCCGCCCGTCAGGCGCCTGGGCATTCACCTTGCGCGGGATGGCGTCACTTGGCGCGAACCCAGGAGTTCGGAGAGTTGAGCGAGATGTCGAGCAGGCGCTTGAAGAGGCCCATGGACATGCCGATGTGGCCGGCGGTGTCGCTCACGCGGGAATCGGGGACGGAGTCGGGCGCGGTGCCGTGAACGAGCGCGAGGAAGGTGCGGGCCATGGACTCCTTGTCGGCGCCGGGCGTGAGGGCCGCCTGCGTCATGCGCGAGCGGATCGTGCTGTAGCGGTCGAGATCCTCGGGGGAGAGCTTCGAGAAGAGCGGACGTCCGAGGGCTTGGTCGACGAAGGTCTGCATCTGGAAGAGCGTCTTCTTCAGAAGCTTCTCGTCGGCATAGGAGGGGAGGTTCTCGACGGCGGTCCTCATGGCGACGGCCTGAAGGTTGGCCGCCCAGAAGGCCTTGAAGCGGCGCTTCTCCTCGCCGCCTAGAAGCGGAATCGGGCACAGGCTCACGCCGGCGGCCTTGGCCACCTCCTTGTTGAAGAGCGAGCCGGAGAGGTCTCGCACGCAGCCGCCGAAGGTGTAGCCGAGGTTTTCCGCAAAGATCTTGTCGACGGGACGATTGACGGGCGTGTCGTTCTTTTCTTGGTTTTTGGAGGACATGAGCTGGAATCCGAAATGGGTGTGCCGGAAACCTCCGTGCAGGGGAGATTTCTCAACAGGTGCAATTCTGCCATGACTCGCACGCGGTGAGAAAGGGAAACTAACCCTGATCGGGTTGTAGCCAAAAGAAAAAGGCGTGTGCCCCGGGGAGTGATTGCGCGGCCTCGTGCTAAAATCATCAGTTCAGTACGAAAGGGAGCACAACCGCTCCCTTTTGTCGGTTTTTCCACGTCCCGGAGCCTTTTCCGGGCATTTTCTCTGAGAGAACAAAATGGCTATTGAACGCACCCTCTCCATCATCAAGCCGGACGCCGTTGCCAAGAACGTCATCGGCAAGATCTACTCCCGTTTCGAAACGAACGGCCTCAAGATCGTCGCCGCCCAGATGCGTCAGCTTTCCCAGGCTGAAGCCGAAGGCTTCTACGCTGTTCACAAGGAACGTCCCTTCTTCAAGGATCTCGTCTCCTTCATGACGTCCGGCCCGGTCATGATCCAGGTTCTCGAAGGCGAAGGCGCCATTCTCAAGAACCGTGAGCTCATGGGTGCCACGGACCCGAAGAAGGCCGCCGCCGGCACGATCCGCGCCGACTTCGCTGAAAGCATCGACGCCAACGCCGTTCACGGCTCTGACGCTCCGGAAACGGCCGCCGTCGAAATCGCCTACTTCTTCCCGGCTCTCTCCATTCACAGCCGCTAATCCGCTGCGAACACAGTGAGGAATAATTCGTGACCGACAACGTCAAAGAGTCTGCCGCCGCCTCTAAGGTGAACCTTCTCGACTTCGATCTGGAAGGGCTCACCGCTTGGTGCGCCGGCATCGGCGAAAAGGCCTTCCGTGCAACTCAGCTCTCGCGCTGGCTCCATCGTCATGTCGAAGGCGACTTCGACAACATGACGAACCTCGCGAAGGTGTTCCGAGCCAAGCTGAAGGACATGGCCGAAGTGCGTCCTCCCGTGCCCATCACCGAGAAGAAGTCGGCTGACGGCACGCGCAAGTGGCTCTTTGACGTCGGCAACGGAAACGCGGTCGAATCGGTGTTCATTCCAGAGGATGACCGCGGCACGCTCTGCATCTCCACGCAGGCGGGGTGCGCCATGGGCTGCCTCTTCTGCTCCACGGGCAAGCAGGGCTTCAACCGCAACCTCACGACCGCCGAGATCGTGGGCCAGCTCTGGTGGGCCGAACGCGAACTGCGCCGCGACGCAGGCGTGACGGACCCCAACGACCGAATCATCTCCAACGTCGTGCTCATGGGGATGGGCGAGCCGTTGCAGAACCTCGACAACGTTCTGCGCGCCCTGCACGTCTTCCTTGACGACAACGGCTACGGGCTCTCCCGCCGCCGCGTCACCGTCTCCACGTCGGGCCTCGTCCGCCAGATGGACAAGCTCGCCGAGGACAGCCCTGTTGCGCTCGCCGTGAGCCTGCATGCGGGCAACGACGCGCTGCGCGACAAGCTCATGCCCGTCAACCGCAAGCATCCGCTTGCCGACCTGATGGCCGCGTGTCGCCGCTACCTCAAGATGGCCCCGCGCGACTTCATCACCTTCGAGTACGTCATGCTCGGCGGCATCAACGATCGCCTTGAGCAGGCCGACGAACTCGTCGAACTCGTGCGCCGTGAAAACGTGCCGTGCAAGTTCAACCTGATTCCCTTCAATCCCTTCACGCAGTCGGACCTGCGCAAGCCCGAGCGCGAGCAGGTTCTCGCGTTCTGCCGCCGCCTCAACGAGGCGGGCATCGTGACGACGGTCCGCAAGACGCGAGGGGACGACATCGACGCTGCGTGCGGCCAGCTCGCGGGCGAGGTGCGCGACCGCACCCGCCGCGCCGAGCGCCTTGCACAGCAGAAGGCCGAGGCCGCGCCTCTTCTGCAGGCGGCCCGCCGCAGCGAGTAGCCTCCCGCCGGGGCGTGCGCGAGTCCTGAGGGTCCGCGGCGCCCAAGACACCGAACATCAAAACACTCCTGGAAGGAAGCGCCATGGCCCAAGAAACGTCTGACATGAACGAGCCGGTCCTGCATCCGGCCCCCGCCGAAGGCTTCGGCGCCGCGCTCAAGCGCGCCCGCGAGGCCCAGGGCATCTCCATCGGCGACATGGCCGCCCGCTCCCGCCTTTCGGTCCAGCAGGTCCGCGCGCTTGAGAGCGAAAGAACTGCCGAGCTTCCCGAGCCCGTCTACGTGCGCGCCTTCATCCGCGGCGTCGCCTCGGTGCTCGGTCTCGAACCCGATCCGCTCGTCGCCGACTACACCGCCCGCTACGGCGCCGCAAGTGTCGGGGTCCTTCCCGACCATGATCCCGCCAAGGAGACCGTCGTGCGCGCCTCCGGCCGCCGCACGGGCCTCAAGGCCGCCGTCGTCGCCATTGCTGCGGTCCTCGTCTGCGCCGCAGGCTGGTACGCCTGGTCGAGCATGAGCGACGGCGCCGAGACGCAGCCCGCTGCGGAGACGCCCGTCGTCGATGCCCCCGAATCAGTTGAAGCGGCGCCCGCCCCTGAACAGGCGGCAGCCGATCAGACTGCTCAGGAGAAGACTGCGGCCGAACAGGCCGCCGCCGAGAAGACCGCTGCGGAAAAGGCCGCTGCCGAGAAGGCCGCTGCGGAGAAGGCCGCCGCTGAAAAGGCGGCCGCCGAAAAGGCCCGCGCCCAGTCGCAGGCCGCCGCGACGGGTGAGCGCCGCGTCACCCTCTCGACCTCGGGCGCCTGCTGGGTGCAGATCCTTCTGCCCAACGGCCGCAGCTTCTTCGCCAAGGAGATGGCCGAGGGCGGCAGCGAGACCCTGAACGTGCCCGTCGGGGCCCGAGTGACGGTCGGCAACGCCTCCGTCATGACGCTCACGGTCGACGGCAGGCCTTACGAACTCACCAAGTCCACCCGCAACGGCATCTGCCGCTTCGTGGTGAAGTAAGAAGATTCAACAGAGCAGCGGCCTTCGGGCCGCTCTTTTCACACCGGCCTCCGGCCGGTGCGTATTTCCCGGAGACTTAAGCCGTGTCGGAAAACACCCTTGAATTCCGTCGCAAGACCCACGCCGTCAAGGTCGCCTGGGGCGGCCGCGTCGTGACGATCGGCGGCATGAACCCGATCGTCGTGCAGTCGATGACGAACACCTCGACGGCCGACGTCGAGTCGAGCGTCGCCCAGGTGCTTGCGCTTGCGCGCGCGGGCAGCGAGCTCGTCCGACTCACCGTCAACACGCCCGACGCCGCTCGCGGCGTCGCCCGCATTCGCGAGGCGCTCGACCGCTCCGGCTGCGACGTCCCGCTCGTGGGCGACTTCCACTACAACGGCCACAAGCTGCTCGCAGATCATCCCGAATGCGCCGCCGCGCTCTCCAAGTACCGTATCAATCCCGGCAACGTCGGCAAGGGCGAGAAGGGCATGGAGAACTTCGCCTCCATGATTGAGTGCGCGAAGAAGTACGGCGCCGCCGTGCGCATCGGCGTCAACTGGGGCTCGCTTGATCAGGCGCTCCTCGCCCGCATGATGGACGAGAACAACTCGCTCTCCGATCCGCTTCCCCCCGACGCCGTCCTTCGCGCCGCTCTCGTCGAGAGCGCTGTGCAGAGCGCCGACATGGCCGTGAAGCTCGGCCTTCCCGCCGACCGCATCGTGCTGAGCGCCAAGGTCTCCGAAGTCCAGGGCCTCATTTCCGTCTACCGCATGCTCGCAAGGCGCGGCAGCTACGCGCTCCACCTCGGCCTTACCGAGGCGGGCATCGGCTCCAAGGGCATCGTCGCCTCGACGGCTGCGCTCGCCGTGCTCCTTCAGGAAGGCATCGGCGACACGATCCGCGTCTCGCTCACGCCGTCTCCCGGCGCGCCCCGCACCGAGGAGGTCGTGGTCGCCCAGGAGATCCTGCAGTGCATGGGCCTCAGGAGCTTCACCCCGATGGTGACGAGCTGCCCCGGCTGCGGTCGTACGACGTCGGACCTCTTCCAACGCCTTGCCGCGGGCACGCAGGACTACCTGCGCTCGCGCATGCCCGAGTGGCGCGTCTCGTGCCCCGGCGTCGAGAACATGACGGTGGCCGTCATGGGCTGCGTCGTCAACGGTCCCGGCGAGAGCCGTCAGGCCGACATCGGCATCAGCCTGCCGGGCTCCGGTGAGAGCCCCGTGGCTCCTGTCTACGTTCGCGGAGAGAAGGTCTGCGCCCTCAAGGGCGATGACATGCAGGCCCGCTTTCACGCTATGATTGAAGAATTCGTCCAAACGACCTACGGCGCATCGTCCCGTGGGCAATCCGATAATTGACAAGAATGAGCAAAGAAAAATTCGCCGGCGTCAAGGGCATGAACGACATGCTCCCCGCCGATGCCGCCGTCTGGCAGACCCTGCAGCAGACGGCCGTCGGCGTTCTCGAACGCTACGGCTATCAGGAAATCCGCACTCCGATCCTTGAAAACACGAAGGTGTTCACCCGCGGCGTCGGCGAAGTGACCGATATCGTGGAGAAGGAGATGTACTCCTTCACCGACAGCATGAACGGCGACCAGCTCACGCTGCGTCCCGAATGCACCTCCGCCGTCGTGCGCTCCGTCAACGAGCACAGCCTGCTCTACGGCGCCACGCAGCGCCTCTGGTACTGCGGCCCGATGTTCCGTCACGAGCGTCCGCAGCGCGGCCGCTACCGCCAGTTCCACCAGCTCGGCGCCGAGGCGCTCGGCATGGAGGGTCCGGACATTGACGCCGAGATGATCATGATGCTCGCCCGCATCTGGAAGGAACTCGGCGTGGGCGATGTCCGCCTCGAGCTCAACACGCTCGGCGCGCTGCCTGAACGCCAGGCCCACCGCGAGGCCCTGATCAAGTACTTCGAGGGCAATCAGGACGTGCTCGACGAGGACGCCCGCCGCCGTCTCTACACGAATCCGCTGCGCATTCTCGACACGAAGAACCCCGAGATGCAGGAGCTCGTCAACGCTGCTCCGCGTCTGCTCGACTTCCTCGGTGAGGAAAGCCGCGCCTTCCTCGCCCGCATGGAGCAGCTCGTCTCCGCCGCCGGCATCGAGTACGTGATCAATCCCCGCCTCGTGCGCGGCCTCGACTACTACAACCACACGGTCTTCGAGTGGATCACGGACAAGCTCGGCGCCCAGGGCACGATCTGCGGCGGCGGTCGCTACGACCCGCTCATTGAAATGCTCGGCGGTCGTCCCGCCCCCGGCGTGGGCTTCGCCATGGGCATGGAGCGCGTCATCGAACTCATGCGTGAATGCGGCCGCGTGCCGGTCCGCACCCAGACCGACGTCTACGTCATCCATTCGGGCGGCGACACGCAGGTCCAGGCGATGCTTCTCGCCGAAGCGCTTCGCGACGCGGGCGTGCGCGTGATGGTGCACCCCGGCAAGTCCGGCTTCAAGAGCCAGATGAAGAAGGCCGACGCGAGCGGCGCCCGCTTCGCGGTCTTCGCCGCCGAGGACGAGCTTGCCGCCGGCACGGTCTCCGTCAAGGCCCTTCGCGAGGGCGAGAAGTCCTACGCCGAGCAGACGGCCCTGCCGCTCGCTGGCGCCGCCGCGGCCATTGCCGCCGCGCTCGCCGCGTAATCATTCAATCGAGTTGACTTAAGGAGCGCAAGCGATGGCTTACGACTTGGAAGAACAAGAGAGCATTGACCAAATGAAGGCTTGGTGGGATCAGTGGGGCACCCCGATCACCGCCGCCGTCTGCGTCTGCTGCCTCGGCTTTGCCGGCTGGAACGGCTGGCAGTGGTACCAGCGCAATCAGGCCGCACAGGCGTCCGGCGCCTACGTGCAGCTGCAGAACGCGATCTATCAGAACGATACGAAGAACGTGAAGTCGATCGCCGACGGCCTCATCGAGGACTACGGCACGACGATCTACGCGCCCCTGGGTGCGCTCGCCTCCGCCGCGGCCGAAGTTCAGGAGGGCAATCTCGACCTCGCCCGAGACCGTCTCGTCTGGGTGATCGAGAAGTCGGGCCATCCCGAGTACGACACCATCGCGCGCGTTCGCCTCGCGGGCGTCGAGCTCTCGGCCAAGAAGCCCGAGGCCGCCCTCAAGGCGCTTGAGCCCGCCAAGCCCGTTCCCGACCAGACCGCTCTGGTCGAGGACCGCCTCGGCGACGTCTACTACGCCATGAACGACTTTGAAAAGGCCCGCGCCGCCTGGCAGAAGGCCGTTGAGGCCGCTGGCGAGCAGAGCCCGATCCGCGGCGTCCTCCACTACAAGCTCGCCTCGCTTCCGCCTGTTGCGGAATGACGGACTGCGCCGCCCGGCACGGCCGTGACCGGGCAGGAGGACCCTGCATGACGGCGGCGCAGGACGAATGAAAAATACGAGTCATTTGTCCCCGCTGCCGTTCTTTTTGCTAATACAATCATGGATTCAGCCGCGCGGTGGTTTGCCTGCGGCGAGAAGCCCAACACAACGAGATGAATACGATGTTTGCCAAGAAAGCTCTGCTCGGCGCCGCCGCAGCGTTGACGGTTCTCACCCTCGCCGGCTGCAGCACGCCCGACAGCCACGAACCTGCGGACCTGCAGGACTTCCGTGAAATGGTCAGCCCGAAGGTCTCCTGGACGGCTTCCGTCGGCGAAAGCGACGGCTATCTCACGCCTGCCGTGACGGACAATGCCGTCTACGCCGCGGGCGGTAGCAGCCTCTACCGCCTTGACCGCCATACGGGCGACAAGGTCTGGGAAGCCGAAGCCGGCTCCCGCATCGTCGCAGGCGTCGGCACGGACGGCATGCATCAGGCCGTCGTAACGGACCGCGGCGAAGTCGAGGTCTACGACGCCGAGGGCAAGTTCATCTGGCGTGCCACGCTCTCCGCCGAGACGGACGTTCCGCCGCTCGTCGGCCAGGGCCTCGTCGTGGTGAAGACCTCCGACACGCGCATCACCGCCTTCGACATCGTCACCGGCGAACGCCGCTGGCACTATCAGGGCCAGGCTCCCGCGCTCACGCTCCAGGCCTTCAACCAGATGGCCTGGTCCCCCGCGGGCATCCTCGCCGGTCAGGCCAACGGCCGTCTTCTCGCCCTCGGCCTCAACGGCAAGCCCGTCTTTGACGCCGTCATCGGTCAGGCCGCCGGCATCACCGAGGTCGAGCGGCTCATCGACGTCGTCGGTCGTCCGTGGGTCGACAACCAGCTCATGTGCGCCGCCGCCTTCCAGGGCAACCTCGTGTGCATGAGCTCGACGAACGGTCAGCTCGTCTGGAATGCGAAGGTCGACAGCGTCACCGGTCCGGTCGCCGACGCCCGCATGGTCTACGTCGTCGACGACCAGAGCTACGTCCACGCCTACAACCGCGCCAACGGCCGCGAAGCCTGGGTCAACCGCGACCTCGAGTACCGCACGGTCTCCGCTCCGATCCGCATCGGTGCCACGGTGGCCGTTGCCGACTATGAGGGCTACGTCACGATGATGAACCCCGCCAACGGCGAGGTCGTCGGCCGCACCCGCCTTGACGGCGCCGTGCGCGCGCCCGCCGCCCAGTTCGGCTACGGCGCGGTCTTCCAGACCGTCGAAGGCGAGGTCGCCTACGTGCTTCAGGAGTCGCTCGGCGAATGACGCCGCGCGCCCGCGCTCTTTAAAACGCCTTGAATCCACGCCGGTCGATGCTCCTCTGGAGCGTCGTCCGGCCTCTCTTTTTCCAGAAACATGCTTCCTGTCATTGCTCTCGTGGGCCGTCCGAACGTCGGCAAGTCCACGCTTTTCAATCGCCTCACGCGCAGCCGCGACGCCATCGTCGCCGACTTCCCCGGGCTTACCCGCGACCGTCAGTACGGTCAGGGCCGTGTCGGCCGCATGCCCTACATCGTCGTCGACACGGGCGGCTTCGAGCCCGTCAAGTCCGAAGGCATCGTCAAGGCCATGGCCAGCCAGGCCGAGCTTGCGATCGACGAGGCCGACGTCGTCATCTTCGTCTGCGACGCCCGTTCCGGCCTCACTCCGCACGACCAGCGCATCGCTGTTCGCCTGCGCCAGTCCGGCCGCAAGGTGATCCTCGTCGTCAACAAGGCCGAAGGCCTTTCCGCTGTCGCCGCCGCCGAGTTCTACGAGCTCGGCTTCGGTGAGCCGTGGCTCATCTCGGCCGCCCACGGCCAGGGCGTCAACGCCGTCATGGACCTCGCCCTCGAGGGCTTCGAGGAGGAGCCCGAGGATGAGGAGGATGACGACCCCGATGCGCCCAAACGCCTCAAGGTGACGCTCGCCGGCCGTCCGAACGCCGGCAAGTCCACGCTCATCAACGCCCTGATCGGCGAAGAGCGCCTCATCGCCTTCGACATGCCGGGCACCACCCGCGACGCCATCCGCGTCGACTTCGAATACAACGGCCGTCCCTACGAGCTCGTCGACACGGCCGGCCTTCGCAAGAAGGGCAAGGTGTTCGAGGCCATCGAGAAGTTCTCCGTCGTCAAGACCCTGCAGGCCATCGAGGACGCCAACGTCGTCATTCTCGTCGTCGACGCCAAGAACGGCATCGCCGATCATGACGCCCACATTGCGGGCTACGTACTCGACTCAGGCCGCGCCCTCGTCGTCGCCGTCAACAAGTGGGACCTCATGTCCGACTACGACCGCGAGATGTTCAACCTCGAGCTCGAGCGCAAGCTGCACTTCCTGCGCTGGGCCCGCATGATCCGCATCTCGGCCCTCAAGCGCAACGGCCTCAATCACCTCATGAAGGCGGTTGACGAGGCCCACGCCGCGGCCTACCGCAAGATTCCGACGCCCAAGCTCACGCGAGCCCTCTTCGAGGCCGTCGAGCGCCAACAGCCCCCGCGCGCCCGCGGCGGCCGTCCGAAGCCCCGCTTCGCGCACCAGGGCGGCTCGAATCCGCCGGTCATCGTGATTCACGGCAACGCCCTCGAGGACATCGGCGAAAGCTACCGCCGCTATCTCGAAGGCTTCTTCCGCGAGAAGTTCGACCTCGCCGGCACGCCGCTTCGCATCGAGTTCCGCACGAAGGAAAACCCCTTCGTCAAGGACGACAACAAGCGCTGATCCTCTCGGGATCCGGGGGCGGCCGTCGTCCCCGCGTGCACGAAAACGCTCCCCTCGAATCTGGCGGGAGCGTTTTTTTTCGCCGCCGTCTTTTCTGATGCCCGTGAAAACGCGTTTTTCGGTTTCTTTTTCTGTTTGCGGACGATATTTACAATCGTCAGGTGATAAGATAGAAGGGAGTGCCGCAGTACGTGCGGCCGTGCGCGGGCGGTTGCCGGAACCGGTTCAGATCCACCCGCATCGAATAACAACAAAGACTGATGGGCTGCCGCAAGGAACAGGCCCAGACGGTCGGAGAACAACAAAATGACTCAGAAAGGTCAGCTTCTTCAGGATCCGTTCCTGAACATCCTTCGCAAGGATCGCATCCCCGTTTCCATTTATCTCGTCAACGGCATCAAGCTTCAGGGCCAGATCGAATCCTTTGACCAGTACGTCGTGCTTCTGCGCAACACGGTCACCCAGATGGTCTACAAGCATGCGATCAGCACCGTCGTTCCGACGCGTGCCGTGAACATGCCCTCCGTGCCGGAGAACTGAGATAAGCACGTTCCAGATCGATGAGACGCGCGCGGTGAAGGCCACGCGCGCCTTTCTCGTATGCGTCGTCGTCGGCCGCGTCGTCTACCAGGACTCGGCCGAAGAGCTTGCGCTTCTCGTCAAGTCCGACGGACTCGAACCCGTCGGACTTCTTGATGCCAAGCGCGACAAGCCCGATCCCGCCTTCTTCATCGGCTCGGGCAAGGTTGACGAGCTCGGAGAGCTCGCTCATGAGCTGCATGCCGACGTCGTCGTCTTCGACGTCCCCCTCTCGGCGGCCCAGCAGCGAAACATCGAGCGCGCCATCGAGCTTCCCGTTCTTGACCGCACCCAGCTGATTCTCGACATCTTCCGCGCCCGCGCGAAGTCCCGCGAAGGCCGCCTGCAGGTCGAACTCGCCCAGCTCGAGCATCTCTCCACGCGCCTCGTGCGCGGCTGGACTCATCTGGAGCGCCAGCGCGGCGGCCTCGGCAAGACCGGCGGCCCCGGCGAAAAGCAGATCGAGCTTGACCGCCGAATGATCGGCGTGCGCATGAAGCAGCTTCGCGACCAGCTCAAGCGTCTCGCGCGTCAGCGTGACACGCAGCGCCGCTCGCGCTCCCGCTCCGACACGCTCTCCGTTTCGCTCGTGGGCTACACGAACGCAGGTAAGTCGACGCTCTTCAACCGCCTCACGCGCGCCAAGAGCTACGCGGCCGACCAGCTGTTCGCAACGCTCGACACCACCGCCCGCCGCTGTTGGATCAGCGACGAGGAGACGGTCGTCGCGAGCGACACTGTGGGCTTCATCAGGGGCCTTCCGCATCAGCTCGTCGAGGCCTTCAAGTCCACCCTTGACGAAACGGTCCATGCGGATCTTCTGCTTCACGTGGTCGACGCCTCCTCGTCGGTCCGAGAGGACCAGATCAGCGAGGTTAACGCGGTGCTCGAGGAGATCAAGGCGGACGACGTCCCCGCGATCCTCGTCTACAACAAAATCGACAATACGGCTCTCGAACCCGAGATCGTGCGTCATCCCGACGGCCGGCCCAAGGCGGTCTTCGTTTCCGCCCTTACGGGTGAGGGGCTCGATCTTCTGCGTCAGGCGATCGGCGAGTTCGCGCACCAGTGGCGAGTTGACAATCCGAACGAACCGCGCGCGCCCGAACCCTGGGAGGAAGAGGTCGCACACGACCTTGTCGCCCTGGCGGACGACAACATCGAGGACTTCCTCGTTCGCAAAAAGAAGAGATAGCCGCTGACGCCCTTCTGCGCCTTCATGCAAGAAAGCCTGCATTCGCGATGAATGCAGGCTTTCTGTTCATCAGGCCTGAGAGCTGTGCCCTGACTTTCCGCCGAGCCTTTCGGAGATCGCCTCGAGCATGACGTCCGTCATTGCGTCGAGGTCGTACTCGGGTTTCCAGTCCCATTCCTCGCGCGCCGTCGTGTCGTCAAGTGCGTCAGGCCAGCTCTCGGCGATGCCCTGCAGCAGGGGATTCACCTCGTAGGTGAGCTCGAACCCGGGCATCCGCCTTCTGATGCTCGCCGCCACGTCCTCGGGCGCAAAGCTCATCGCGCCCACGTTGAAGCTGTTGAAGTGCCGGAGTCTTGAGGCATCGGCCTCCATCAGCTCGATGGCAGCGCGCAGCGCATCGGCCATGAACATCATCGGCAGCCTCGTCCCTTCGGCGAGCGGAGAGGCGTAGCGGCCGTGCTCGACTGCCTTCCAGTAGATGTCGACCGCATAGTCGGTCGTGCCGCCGCCGGGCGGCGTCACGTAGGAGATGAGGCCCGGATACCTGACGCTTCGGGCGTCGACGCCGTACTTCGCCCTGTAGTAGTCGGAGAGCAGCTCGCCTGCCACCTTCGTGATGCCGTACATCGTCCTCGGCCTGCAGACCGTGTCCTGAGGCGTCGGATCATGGGGCGTTTCGGGACCGAAGACCCCGATGGAGCTCGGTGTGAAGACGGAGAGGTTCTTGTCGCGTGCGAGCTCGAGAAGACCGATCACGCCATTGACGCCGATGTCCCATGCCGTCATGGGCTTCGACTCGCCCACGGCCGAGAGAATGGCCGCCATATTGAAGATCGTGTCGATGGCGTAGTGTTCGACGGTCCTGCGCAGGCCGTCCGCGTCGAGAAGGTTGACGACGGCCGTCGGACCGCCTTCGGAGAGCGCGGCGGTCAGCGGCGTGCGACCGCTGCCTGCGGCCACGGTCATGTAGCCGCGGCGCCTGAGTTCGGGGACGAGCTCGGAGCCGATCTGGCCTGCCGCGCCGATCACGAGGATGTTCTTCATGGGCCCTCCTTCCAGAGTGTTGTCCGAATCAGGATAGCACGGGTGCGCGGAGGCACAGGCTGTTCAGAACGTACAAGGAAAAAGGCCGCTCCTGCGCCTTGTGGCGCGGAAGCGGCCTTGTTGGAGCGGGCTCCGGGAGAGCTTAGCTCGCGAGAACGATCAGCTTCATCACGAAGAGCGAGACGAAGGCCGTGACGATCGGGAGAGCCATGATCTTGAAGAGGTTCGAGCCCTTGATGCCGATCACGCCGAGGCAGCGGCCCATGTACTGGACCTGGCTGCCCATGAGGTAGATCGACGGGGCGACGATGGCGACGTGCTCGCCGGTGAGAAGCCCCTGGTCAAAGAGCGAGACGGCAACACCCACGCCGCCGCCCATGGACATCCAACCGCCGAGGAGAACGGCGGCGGCTTCGCCGGGGAGGCCGAAGATGGCCATGATCGGGGCGAACAGTTCGCCGAAGATCGTGAGGAGGCCCGAGTGGTTGAGGACCTTGATGATCACGAACGCCATCAGGACGTTCGGAATCGTGGAGGTGACGGCGATGTTCCAGCCCTGGACGGCGCCCTTCACGAACACGTCGGTGACCATCGGATTAGCAGATTCATGTCCGGACATTTTTGTTCCTTCTTCTGTTTTTAACGTTCGTGGTTACTTGCGGGAGGCGCGGATCTGGAGGAGGCGCATCATGTTGGCGGAGAGAACCTTGCCGAGCAGGATGACGCCGAGGCACAGGCCCAGGCTGACCGGAACGGCGAGCGTGCCGTCGGCAGCGACGAGCGTGAAGAGTACGGCGCCGGAGGAGAAGAAGTTCGTGATCGGTGCGTCGGCCGTCATCTGGAACGCGGCGAACGTGTTGGTCTCGGATTCCGTGAGCTCGCCGGCGTCCTTGAGCTGGCGGGTGAGGGCGGCACCACCGTCGGTCGACTGCATCGAGGCGATGAGGGCGAGAGCGGCGGAACCGGGGATGCCGATGAGCGGACGCAGAACCGGGGTGAGGATCTTGCGGGCGGCCTTGAGGGCGCCGTAGTGCTCGAAGACGGTGATCATCGCAAGGGCGAACATCACCGTCGGAACGAGGGAAAGAGCGAACATGAAGCCGTCGATGGCGCCGGAGCCGCCCTTGCCTCGGAAGTTGGCCATGGCCGTCTTGATGGCGTCGCCCTGTTCGGTGACGCCGCTTACGAGTCGGCCGAAGCCGCCGTTGACGGTCGTGAAGTCGAAGACGCCCCACCACTGAGAGGAGGCGCAGAGGCCGGAGAAGAAGACGACGGCAAATGCGAGCGAGAGATACGCGCCGATGCCGACCTTTTCATTGACGGCCTGTTCGGTCGTTTTTTCGGGGGTCATGATACAAGTCCTTTGGTTGTTTTGGAGTAAGGGGGCGGTCTTGAGCCGCTTTTTTCCTTGCTGCGCGGGAAGGGAAAGCTTCGCGCTCGCCTGCAAATCATAATGGAGACGCCTTAAAACGTCGCTAAGCGTTTACCCTCTGCCACTGGGCATGCGGAGGAGATGCCGCTTTTGGTGATCCTTCGGACGTGTTCCGTGCGCGCGACTGCTTGAGGTGTTCCTGCCGGTTGCCGATTGGAAACGCCTATCTTACTGATGAAAAGGCGCTTTCGGATTGCTGTGTGCGAGGCCGGTAGTTGTAAAGAAGCTTGCCCGCGAGTCGGGCATGCAACAAAAGTCATTAAAATGAAAGATTCAGTTCGGGAGTCTTCAGCAGAGTCCTGCGCAGACCCGCCGACACGCCATTCAAAGACAAACATTGCTGACTGGAGCAACGCATATGCCGCTCAATGACCCCCGCTGGGGCCGCTCCTCCGACGAGGAGCCGCGCAGGGACGATCGTTCCGCCGACGAAGAGCCGCCCCGTCGTCCCGACGAGGACGATGACCGACGTGACGACAACCGCCGCGACGACCGCCGCCGCGGCGATCGACGCGATGACAACGACGGGATGGACGATCTCGACCGTCTCTGGAAGGAATTCTCCGAACTTCTGCACGGCGCAACGGGCCGCGACAGGAAGGAGGACCGCCGTCATCCCGACCTTCGCAGCCGAGACGACTTCTCCCGCGACGATGTGGATGAGCGTGATGACCGCTACGGTCGTGACGAGGATCGTGACGACGAGCGTGTCGAGCGTCCTCAGGCCCGCCGATACGGCGACGACGACCGTCGTGACGACCGCGCCGACCGCCCGACGGGCGCCCGCGGCATCTTCGGCGGCCTTGGCGGCATGGGAGGCCTCGGCGGCTTCGGCGGCAAGCGTCCCAATCTGCCTGCGGGCCGCAAGGGGGCGGGCATCGGCATGTCCGTGATCGTGGGCCTGGCGGTTCTCGCCTGGGGCGCCACGGGCTTCTACATCGTGCCCGAAGGCCAGAGCGGCATCGTGACCACGTTCGGTCGCTATGCCGAGACGACCGCCGCCGGCTTCCGCTGGCATCTCCCGATGCCGATTCAGGACGTGCAGATCGTCGACGTCTCGAGCGTTCGCACGACCGAAATCGGCTTTGCCGGCCGCTCCGACCGTCTGCGCGAAGCCCTGATGCTCACCGACGACGAGAACATCGTCGACGTGCAGTTCACCGTCCAGTACCGCATCAAGCCGGGCGACGGCGCGCGCGACTACGTCTTCCGCATCCGCCAGCCCGACCTCACCGTGACGCAGGCCGCCGAGTCCGCCATGCGCGAGGTCGTCGGCCGCAAGGCAATGGACAGCGTCCTCTTCGAAAGCAAGGCCGAGATCGCCGAGGCCGTCAAGAAGTCGATGCAGGACATGCTCGATCGCTACTCCTCCGGCATTGAGGTCATGAGCGTCGCCATCCAGAACGCCCAGCCGCCCCAGCAGGTTCAGGCCGCCTTCAACGACGCCGTCAAGGCTGGTCAGGACCGCGAGCGCTCGATCAACCTCGGCGAGGCCTACCGCAACGCCGTCATCCCGAAGGCCGAAGGTACCGCCGCACGCCTCAAGGAAGAGGCGCTCGGCTATCAGGCCCGCATCGTCGAGACCGCCCGAGGCGATGCCGACCGCTTCTCCGCCCTGCAGTCCCAGTACGCCAGGGCTCCTGAAGTCACGCGCGACCGACTCTACGTCGACACCGTGCGCGACGTCATGAAGAACGTCACCAAGGTCTACGTCGACGCCAAGGGCGGCAACAACCTGCTGTACCTGCCGCTCGACAAGATCGTCAACAACACGAAGTCCGACGCCATGACTCAGGCCCAGAAGGAGGCCGCCGCGCTCGCCGACCACGGCGTCACGGCCGACCAGAGCGCCGTCGAGACGACGGGCTCCGCCCAGCCGACGACTTCTTCCGCCGCTCCCGGCGACGAATATCAGCGCATGCTCCGCGACCGCCGCTAAAGGACGACAGCCATGAAGAAACTCTCCACGCTTTTGATCGCCGTCCTCGTGGCGGCCGGCCTGCTCCGCATGTGCGTCTACACCGTGAACGAGCGCGAGTACGCTCTTGTCTTCGCCCTCGGCGAACTCAAGACCGTGATCTCCGAGCCCGGCCTTCATGTGAAGCTCCCGCCGCCTCTGCAGAACATCGTCTACCTCGACAAGCGCATCCTCAACCTTGATGCGGCCGGCGCCGACCTCGTCCAGACGTCCGAAAAGAAGAACCTTCTGATCGATACGTTCGTCAAGTGGCGCATCGAGGATCCGCGCCTCTACTGGGTCTCCTTCCAGGGCTCCGAACCCGCTGCCGCGAACCGCGTCTCCGCACTTCTGCGCGACGTGCTCAACGTGGTCGTCAACAAGCGCACCGTCAACCAGATCACGTCCTCCGAGCGTGACAAGGCCATGGTCGAAATCTCGCAGCTCCTTCAGGAACGCGTGCGCGACGTCGGCATCGGCATCGTTGACGTGCGCATGAAGCGCGTTGACTTCACGCCCGAGATCTCCGAGTCTGTCTACCGCCGCATGGAGGCCGAGCGCAAGCGCGTCGCGAGCGAGGAACGCTCCAAGGGCGCCGCCCAGGCCGAGCGCATCCGCGCCTCCGCCGACCGCGAGAGCGAGGTGATCCTCGCCCAAGCCTATCGTGATGCGCAGAAGGTCAAGGGCGAAGGCGATGCTCAGGCCGCCGAGATCTACGCCGAGGCCTTCGGCCGCGATCCCGAGTTCGCCCGCTTCTACCGCAGCCTGCAGGCCTACCGCGACAGCTTCGCCGACAAGAACGACGTGATGGTCGTTGATCCGTCCGCCGACTTCTTCCGCTACTTCAAGTCGGAAAAGGCGCAATGAGCAGGCTCGACGTCATGATGCTCGCGCTCGGGTGGGTCCTCGTCATCGAGGGCTTCACGCCGATGGTGGCCCCGGGCTTCTGGAAGGAGTCGATAAGCCGATTCCTCGACGAGCCCGACCGCGCGCTGCGCATCACGGGCCTTCTGCTCGTCGCACTCGGACTGGCGATCATCTGGATCGTCTGATCCGCTGATTCAGGATCAGGTCCTCGGCTCTCAAAGCCGTTCGAGCCGAGTTGAATTGGGACACTGTCCTTCAGGGGGCGGATGCTTTGAGGTATCCGCCCCCTGAGTTTGTTGCGCTCGGCGAAGGCGTCTAAGTGGTTTTTCGGACCCTGATTCGGGAGCGGCGCGCGCATTTTGCTAAACTTACGATTCGTGTGAGAGACGACGCCCCGCCGGCGGGTACCAAGCCCTGTCGGCTTCCGCCGTGCCCGCAGACTTTGCGGTCGCCTGCAGCGGGCCTGCGTCGCCGCTCTCAATCCATTTCAAGCCCGCAGCTGCTTCCCTGCTTCTGCGGGCAGCCAATGGGCGGCTCGGATCCGCCGTCAATCTGTTCATTAAGGGTAATCTCATGGCCAAGAATGTAGTTGTGGTCGGCGCTCAGTGGGGCGACGAAGGCAAGGGCAAGATCGTTGACTGGCTGACCGAAAAGGTCGCCGGCGTCGTCCGCTTCAACGGCGGTCACAATGCCGGTCACACGCTCGTGATCAACGGCAAGAAGACCATTCTCCGTCTCATTCCGTCCGGCATCATGCATGCCACGTCCGTCTGCTACCTCGGCAACGGCGTCGTCCTCTCTCCGGAAGCCTTCTTCCGCGAAGTCGACGAACTCAACGCCATCGGCGTGCCCAACGTTGAGAAGCGTTTGCGCGTCTCCGCCAACGCCGCCCTCATCATGCCGTACCACGTCGCCCTTGACCATGCCCGCGAAGCCGCTGCCGGCGACAAGAAGATCGGCACGACGGGCCGTGGCATCGGCCCCGCCTACGAGGACAAGATTGCCCGCCGCACGCTGCGCGTCGCCGACCTCTTCGACAAGGAACGCTTCGTCGAGCAGGTCCGCTCCGTCCTGAAGTATCACAACTTCGTTCTCGAAAACTACCTTGGTGCCAAGCCGCTTGACGCCGACGAAGTCATCGACCACATGCTCTCCTACGCCGAGCGCCTCCGTCCGATGGTCTGCGACGTCTCCGCCGAACTCCATCAGCAGTGCGCCGAAGGCAAGCAGTTCCTCTTCGAAGGCGCCCAAGGCTCGATGCTCGACATCGACCACGGCACGTACCCGTACGTCACGAGCTCCAACACCGTCGCCGGCTCTGCCTGCGCCGGCGCCGGCGTCGGTCCGCACATGCTCAACTACGTCCTCGGCATCACCAAGGCCTACTGCACCCGCGTCGGCGAAGGTCCGTTCCCGACCGAACTTCACGACGAAGTCGGCCAGATGCTCCGTGAAAAGGGCTGCGAGTTCGGCGCCGTCACGGGCCGTCCCCGCCGCTGCGGCTGGTTCGACGGTGCCGCCCTGCGCCGCGCCGTTCAGATCAACGGCCTCACCGGCCTCGCCGTCATGAAGCTCGACGTCCTCGATGGCATGGAAACCGTCAAGCTCGGCGTGGGCTACAAGTACCGCGGCGAAGAGATCGCGATCATGCCCGCCGGCGCCGATGCCGTCGCCGAATGCGAACCGATCTACGAAGAATTCCCGGGCTGGAAGGAGAGCACCTTCGGCGTCACGAAGTGGGATGAACTCCCCGAGACCGCCCGTCAGTACCTGACGCGCCTCTCCGAAGTCGCCGGCGCCCCGATCGCTCTCGTGTCGACCGGTCCTGACCGCGAACAGACGATTCTTCACGTCGACCCGTTCGAAGCCTGAACTCCGTTAGACTGAAACCATGAAAAAAAACGGCGGGAAGCTCATGCTTCCCGCCGTTTTTTTCATCTATTTCGCCCCTTCTTGACCGAAACCTCTCAACAAGGCGAGCTTTTTGGTCTAAAATCCCGTCTTTCATTTCTCGGATCCCGCCCATCCTCGCGGGTCCGCTCACTTGGCACGTTCAGAGAGACACACATGTCGGACATTTCTTACACCTGGGAAGAGTACATCGACCTTAACGAAAAGCTTGTTGCCATGGTCGCCAAGAGCGGCTGGCAGTTTGACAGCATCCTTTGCCTGTCTCGCGGCGGCATGCGCCCGGGCGACTTCTTCAGCCGCGTCTACGACATGCCTCTTGCCGTTCTCGCCACGAGCTCCTACCGCGAAGCCAAGGGCACGGTCCAGTCCGACCTCGACATCTCCGACTGCATCACCGGCGTCTCCGAACTCAAGGGCCGCGTCCTTCTCGTCGACGACATGGTCGACTCCGGCAAGACGATCCGCGAAGTGATCGAGCACCTCAAGAAGCGCTACCCCGGCATCACCGAGATCCGCGTCGCCGTCCTCTGGTACAAGGCCCACTCCGTCCTCGTCCCCGACTGGCACGTCGAATACCTCGAGGACAATCCCTGGATCCACCAGCCGTTCGAATGCTACGACGCCCTCGGCCCGGCCAAGCTCATCGAGCTCGTCGAAGCAAAGGAAGCCGCCAAGAAGGCCTGAGGACCTGTCGGGGCGTCACATTTCGAGAGCTTTTCGGCTCTTGAACACGCCTCGCGCTGAGTTATACTGACCAGAGCGCAAAGCCGTTTTCGGAACTTTCCGGAAGCGGCTTTTGAACTGATTTCCCATCTATGCGAAGCATGGGGGGCAAGCGGGGCTGATGAAGTCTGTATGGGTGTCGATTGATCGTTGATCCACTTAAGTTGCGCCGAAACGCAATGAGGGTGATTTTGATTTGGTATATGATCTGTGCGGGGTGATGGGTAATCAGGATTAAAAAGCATACTAATGTTCGATTTTAATGTAGTGCTTTTTAAGCCTGTCCAAAAAAATCAAAACTTGGTAGCATGGATCCATATTCCAGTTAACCAGACTGCAGATTTCGATGAAGATTGCGTCCGCCTATTCCGTGCACCTGCGCAACTTCTGCCGCGTCTTCGATGATACGGTCGAGGTGTATCGCAAGGCAGTGGACTTTTTCATCGAGATCATGCTGAGGCACCGGGATCCGAAATTCACGGAACTCAAGCATGACAACGACTGCATTCGACTTGCAGAGGGGTTGAACGTTGTCAATAAGGACATTGCCGTCAAGACGGCAAACTTCATCGTGAAGCTTGCGAATGAATTCAAGGTTGACGTCATCGTCATGGAGCACCGCGATCTTACGGGTCGAAAACGGGGCACCAAGCGGCAACGGCTGCATCACTGGCGGGCCAAGTATGTCTAGAAGATGGTGGAGCACAAGGCGCATCGGTGCGGCATTCGCATTCGTCGCGTCTGCGCCTGGAACACGTCGAAGCTTGCCTACGGCGGCTCGGGTCCTGTCGCAAGAGACACGGAGAACTACAGCATGTGTACGTTCAAGACAGGGAAGCGCCATGAGTGTGATCTGTCGGCTTCGTACAATATCGGATCTCGCTACTTCCTTCGGGAGTACGAGAAGTCCATTCCGGCAACGGAATGGCGACGCATTTCGGCAAAAGTTCCGGAGTGCGCCCATAGGATCCCTCGCACCCTGAACACTCTAATTAGGGTATGTGCGGAGCTGCACTCCAAGTGAGCGCAGAGTTCTGAGCATTCCCGCTATCTGTGGTTAGGGAGCCCTCTGGTAAGTCGGAGGGAAGGCACGTCCATGCGACCGAAAGGGAGGATGGGCGTGGAAGATTCTCAATACTCATACTGAGCAACAACAATGACTCAACCTGTTACGCCCGACCTGACCAACGCCGGCATGGACGTCACGGAACTCGCCGTTGGTGCGAAGGACGTCATCGCCTCGACGGCCGAGCGCTTCACGAGCGTGATCGAGGGGCTACTCCAGCACCTCTCGCTTGAAAACGTGCTCATGCAGATTGCGGCCGTCTTCGTCAGCATGGCGATCGGCTACGTGATCTCCCGCCGCATCAACACGCTCGTCGACCGCGTGCTCCCCGGCGAGGACGTGCGCGGTCTCGGCGCATACGCCCGCCGCGCGCTCGTCGCCTTCACGCACAACGTTTCCTTCAGCTTCATCTCGGGCTCTCTTCTCGCCCTCATCGTCTACTGCATCGTCAAGATCTTCGAATTTGCGCCGCAGTCGATGGTCATCGCCCGAGTCTGCTACAACATCCTCTACGCCTTTGCGCTTCTCTCGCTCCTCATGGCCTTCCTTCAGGGAGG
The DNA here is from genome assembly GCF_001578585.1 of Sutterella sp. KLE1602. NCBI lineage: Bacteria > Pseudomonadati > Pseudomonadota > Betaproteobacteria > Burkholderiales > Sutterellaceae > Sutterella > Sutterella sp. KLE1602. The sequence continues at coordinate 49,791 of NZ_KQ968570.1, read as the reverse complement.
CATCGGGCTGCGCATGATCACGCCGGGCGTTCGCCGCATCGTCACGATCATCTTCTGGGTGATGGCCGTGCTGCAGTTCTTCGGCATCCTCACCGACATCATCCAGTACCTCGATACGACGGTCATCCCGATCGGCGGGGGCAGCATGACCGTCTGGAAGCTTCTCGTCGCGATCGTCTCCGTCCTCCTCACGCTCGGCGTCGCGAACTGGCTCGCATCCCTCGTCAACCAGATGGTCGAGGGCCTCGAGAACATGTCCGAGAACATCAAGGTCGTCCTCAAGCGTGTAGTCACCGTAATCTTCATGGTCCTCGCCGTGATCATCGCGCTCGGCACCGTCGGCATCGACCTCACGATCCTCTCGGTCTTCGGTGGTGCGGTCGGTGTCGGTCTCGGCTTCGGTCTGCAGAAGATCGCCTCGAACTACATCTCGGGCTTCATCATCCTGCTCGACAAGTCGATCAAGATCGGCGACCTGGTCACGGTCGGCGGCTTCAAGGGGCGCGTGACGGAAATCAACACCCGCTTCACCGTTGTGCGCAACAACGACGGCGTCGAGAACATCGTGCCGAACGAGTCCTTCGTGACGAGCGCGGTGCTCAACCACTCCTACACCGAGTCCACGTCCGTCCAGTACATCGACATCTCGGTCGCCTACGACGCCGACGTCGAGCGCGCCCTCGCGATCATGCTCGAGGAAGGCATGCGCGCGCGTCCGCGCATCGATACGGGCCGCCGCGGCTGGGCCTATCTCGACACCTTCGGCGACTCGGGCATCAACCTGAGGCTCGGCTTCTGGGTGAAGGATCCCGTCAACGGCGTCGCCGGTCTCAAGACCGCCATCTCGCTCGCCATTCTCAAGCGCTTTGCCGAAGAGGGCATCGAGGTGCCGTACAACCAGCTCGAGGTCAACCTGCGCAAGGTCGACGTCGGTGAAATTCCGGTCCGCATGAAGGTCCAGTCCTCCTGACGATCGTCACCGACAACTCGGAAATGTTCAACGAGAAAGGGCGCGCCTTCCGCGAGGCGCGCCCTTGTTATTTCGATTGCTGCGGTCGGACTTGAGCGCGGACGCGGCTGCTTTCGACCAGTCAATGTCTGAAGGTGACCGAACAGGTGAGTTCGCCACCGAGCGCTGAGAGCGCCGCGGAGATCGTGTCGATCTTCGTCGGGTGGCTGAGTTTCAGAAGACGGTGGGTTTCCTGCGGCAGGCAGCCCAGACGCCTGGCAAGCTCGGAGCCGCTCAGCTTCTCCTTCTTCAGCGCGACGATGAGGTGAAGCTTGCTCGCGAAGTTGGGGGAGAGCGAGAAGACTTCCTCGCCTGCGCGGGGCTCGCGCGGCTCGGGCAGCCTGTCCTCCTTGAGCCTTGCCTCAAGTGCGGGCAGCACCTCGTCCTGCAGCCCCTCGACGAGCTTTGCGATGCTCGGCGCCGTAGGCAGAATTTCCGGAATGCTCGGAAAGCGCGCGCGGTAGCTGCCGTCGGCTGTGCGTTCAATCCAGTAGGGGAAGCGTGTTGTTGTGATCATGGACGATAATGGTGTTCTGCTGTCGACAGTCAGGATAGCACGGGCTGAAATGAAAAAAGGCCTGTACTTTCGTACAGACCTTTTAGAATTTGGTGGTGCCCGGAAGAGGACTCGAACCTCCACGGCCGTGAAGCCGCCAGCACCTGAAGCTGGTGCGTCTACCAATTTCGCCATCCGGGCAACCTTGAGGATTTGAATTATGCACATGCTTTTCGAGTTTGTCAAGAATTTCTAAAAATATTTTTTTGAGTTGGCTGTAGACTGTCGCAATGCATGAACAACAGAGGTGTTATGGCTAAAAAGAAGAAGACGCCAGTGGCGCAGATCGAACCGATTTCCCTTCCTGACGAGGATCTCGCCAAGGCGCGTGCCTGGCTTGAGGGGCTCAATGCCGACATTGCCTACTCGCAGGCAAAGCGCCAGCTTGCAGAAGCCTGTGGCTGGGAACGCTCGAAGTCCAACGCCGTCATCGTGGCCCTCCACGAGGAGGGTTTCATGGCGGGCGAAAAGAACTATTTCTGCAATCCGAACGCGCCTGCCGAACCCGGCGTCGTGCGCGGCGCCCGCGAGGTCTCGAACTTCACGATCATGCTCCAGAGCGATCCTGAGGTTTCGGTTCCCTTGCCCTACGCAATCCATTGCCTGCCCGGCGACGTCTTCATGCTTCGCAAGACGGTCACGGGCAACTGGCGCGTTTCGAACTTCATCGCACGTCATCAGACGCGCTGGGTCTGCAAGCTTCGCGGCCGCATCCGCCGCGGCCGTCGTTCGGGTATCGCACAGGTCGTTCCGATCAACGGCTTCGCCCCGGTCGAGATGCAGATGGACCTTGCAGATGTTCCCGCCGAGGTCGATCTCGAGAAGGCGGCCTTCGAGGTCGAGTTCCTGCCCGAATCGATGAAGCCCGAGCCCTACGTCGAGATCTTCGTGCGCTTCGTCAAGGAGATCGGCAACCGCTTCGATCCGCTCGGCGAAATCGCCATCGCCTCGGCCGAATACGACCTGCCCGTTGAATTCAGCGCTACGGCGCTTGACGAGGCTCAGGCCCTGCCTGACGAAGTCGATCCCAAAAACATGGGTCGCCGCGTCGACCTGCGCGACATCCCGTTCGTGACGATCGACGGCGAGGATGCCCGTGACTTCGACGACGCCGTCTACTGCGCGCGCGTCGAAGACGGCAGAACGCGCCTTCTCGTCGCCATCGCCGACGTGAGCCACTACGTCAAGCTCGGTGCGCCGCTCGACGTTGACGCGCAGCAGCGCGCCACGAGCGTCTACTTCCCCGCGAGCGTCGTGCCGATGCTGCCTGAGAAGCTCTCGAACGGCCTCTGTTCGCTCAATCCCGGCGTCGATCGCCTGACGATGGTCTGCGATGCGGTCATCGATCCTGAGGGCAGGACCGAGGCCTATCAGTTCTATCCCGCCGTCATCCACTCTCACGCACGCCTCACCTACACCCAGGTCTGGGGCGCGATGCAGGGCGAGGAAGGGGGACTAGCCGCCGTCGGTGATCGCCTTGACGACATCCGTGCGCTTTACGAACTCTTCAAGACGCTGCGCAAGGCCCGGGATGCACGCCATACGCTCGACCTGGAGACGAAGGAGACGATGGCCGTCTTTGACGACAAGGGCGTCATCAGCGAATTCAAGGTGCGCGAACACAATGACGCGCACCGTCTCATCGAGGAGTGCATGCTCGTCGCGAACGTCTGCGCCGCGGACTTCGTGATCCAGAAAAAGCGCGGGGCACTCTTCCGTGTTCATGACGCGCCGAGTCAGGAGCGTCTCGAGACGCTGCGCACCGTTCTCAAGAGCTTCAACGAGAAGCTCGAGTCGCCGACGCCCGAGGGCTTCGCAGAGCTCATCTCGCGCACGAAGGAAAATGAATTCCTGCAGACCGCCATCCTGCGCTCGATGTCCCGTGCCTGCTACTCGCCCGACAACGTCGGTCACTACGGGCTGCAGTACGAGGCCTACGCCCACTTCACGTCTCCGATTCGTCGCTATCCCGACCTGCTGCTTCATCGTGCGATCAAGGGAATTCTCTCGCGTCGCATCTATGTGCCGCAGGTGGTCTTCGACGACTCGTCCCTGATGGTCTCGCGTCAGGCCCGAGGCCTCGGCAGCAGGCCTGAGGCAGGGGACGGAGACAAGCCCGCAACGCAGGCCGAGAAGCGCCACAGCGTCTGGGAGCGCCTCGGCATTCTCTGCTCCGCGGCGGAGCGCCGCGCCGACGACGCGACGCGCGACGTGATGAACTATCTCAAGTGCGACTACATGCTTCGCCACGGCAAGGGCCGTCACGAGGCGGTCGTCACGGGCATGATTCCCGCGGGCGTCTTCGTCGCCCTGAAGGACATCGCCGTTGACGGCTTCATCCACATTTCGAACCTCGGTTGGGGCTACTACGAATTCGACGAGAAGAACCTCACGATGACGAGCCGCGAGGAGATGACGCAGGTGCGCGTCGGCGACCGCGTCATCGTCAGGCTTGAGGAAGTCGACCTTGAGAACCGCCGCATGTCCTTCGTGCTCGAGTCGAACCTAGAGCGCCGTCTGATCAAGGGCGGAAAGGGCGGCTCGCGCCGTTCTTCGAGACGCGGTTCGAGGCTCTATGGGCGCAAGTTCGACCCGTTCGACATTGATGACGATGACTTCGACGAGCTGTTCGGCCAGGAAGGCGATGACGACTGGGACGATTGAGCCCGTTTCGAGCTGACGCTCGAAACATCGTGCGCTACAATGAGCGCAAATTTCAAAACCCCTGCGCGCTGTTGGTTTGCTCGACAGCGCGCTTTTAATAGTAGTTGCTGTAAGTGAAGAACATTGTTTTGGCAGGCTTCCATGCCGTGGGCGCCCGTCTGCGCATGGACCCGAAGTCCATCTCCGCCGTCTACCTTGATCCCGAACGCCGCGACAAGCGCATGCGCGAGATGCGCGAGAAGCTGATCGCCGCCGGCGTGCGCGTGATGACCGCCGACAACCGTCGCCTTGACGGCATGGCTCCCGACGTTCCGCACCAGGGCATCGTTGCGATGGCCGAGGAAAAGCAGGCCCAGCTCGAGTTCGATGAACTGCTCGATCTGATTACCGACGACACGCTCATCCTGATCCTTGACGGCGTGACCGACCCGCGCAACTTCGGCGCCTGCCTGCGCGTCGCCGACGCCGCCGGCGTCCAGTGCGTACTCGTGCCGCGCGACCGTTCCGCCCACATGTCGCCCGCCGCCCTCAAGGCCGCCGCCGGCGCTGCGGAAACGGTGCCCGTCGTCACGGTGACGAACCTCGCCGCCTCGATCGTTGAACTGCGCGACGCCGGCGTGACCGTCGTGGGTACTGCCGGTGAAGCCACGAAGTCGATCTACGAATTCGACCAGAAGAAGGCGTTCGCCTGGGTGCTCGGCGCCGAGGGCGACGGCCTGCGCCAGCTGACCCGCCGCCGCTGCGACGACCTTGCCGCCATTCCGATGGCCGGCGCCGTCGAGAGCCTGAACGTGTCCGTCGCCTCGGGTATCTGCCTCTATGAATCCGTGCGCCAGCGCACGGGCGGCAAGCTCAAGTAATCTTTTTTCCGGGCATGCGATTTTTTCCGCTTTTCGGGTGGCGAAAGCCCGAGAAAGTGAGTAAAATCGCATGCTTTCTGTCCTTGCTGCACCGGAGTAGACGCCCGGGCAGCTTTCATCCGCAAGGAGACAATAACAATGCGTCACTACGAACTTTGCATTCTCGTGCATCCTGATCAGAGCGAACAGGTTCCCGCCATGATCGAACGCCTCAAGACCCTTGTCGCCGAACAGAACGGCAAGATCGAACGCGTCGAAGACTGGGGCCGTCGTCAGCTCGCCTACCCGATCGAAAAGCTCGTCAAGGCTCACTATGTTCTCATGAACATCGAATGCGGCCATGAGACGATTGAAGAAATCGAAAACGGCTTCCGTTTCAACGACGCCATCCTGCGTCACCTCACCGTCAAGACGAAGCATGCCGAAACGGCTCCGTCCGTCATGATGAAGGCTGTTGAAAAGGAAGAAGCCAAGAAGGTCGCCGCTGCTGAAGCCGCTGCCGCCGAAGCTTCCGCCGAATAATTCAGTCTCGACTGAACAGATTTTTCTGTGCGATCTGAGATCTGAGTGAACCTCATCGAGATTTCCGGCACGTTGACTTCCAAGGAGGAAGTTCGATACACGCCGGCGGGCATTCCGGTTTTTGAGGGTGTCTTTCACCATCGATCCGAACTGACCGAAGCAAACAGGATCAGAAAACTCGAGTACGACTTCCCCGCCATCGCCTTCGGCGCTCTGGCCGAGAGCCTGAACAAGGCTCAGATGGGACAGGACGTGAACATCCGAGGCTTTCTGGCGCCGCGCTCGATGAAGAGTTCCAAACTGATCGTACACATCACCGAATTAAATTAAGGAGCTACAAAATGGCTTTCAAGGGTAAGGGCAAGCCCCGTCGCGCTAACCAGCAGAACTCTCTCTTCAAGCGCAAGAAGTTCTGCCGCTTTACGGCCGAAGGCGTTGAAACGATCGACTACAAGGACATCGACACGCTCAAGGACTTCATCCAGGAAAACGGCAAGATCATGCCGGCTCGTCTGACGGGCACGAAGGCTCACTATCAGCGTCAGCTGGACACCGCCATCAAGCGTGCCCGCTTCCTCGCTCTCCTCGCCTACACCGACAACCAGTAATCAGATTTAAGGAGATATCAAATGCAGGTTATTCTTCTCGAGAAGATTGCTCACGTTGGTGACCTCGGCGACGTCGTCAAGGTCAAGGATGGCTACGGCCGCAACTTCCTGATCCCGACCGGCCGTGCCAAGCGCGCCACGAAGGCTGCCATCGCCGAATTCGAAGCCCGTCGTGCCGAGCTCGAAGCCGCTCAGGCCGAACGTATCGCTGCCGCCCAGAAGATCGCCGACACGATCAACGAAGGCGAAATCGAAATTTCTTCCAAGTGCGGCGTTGACGGCCGTCTCTTCGGTTCCGTCACGAACGCTGACATCGCCGAAGCCATCGATGCCAAGTACGGTCTTCAGATCAAGAAGTCCCAGGTCCGCACGCCGCTTGGCGCCATCAAGGCTGTCGGCGACTACGTTATCACGATCGGTCTTCTCACCGACATCACGGCTGACGTCACGGTCCACGTTGTTGGCGAAGCCTAATTCGCTTCCGCTTCAACTGACTTGAAGTCAAAAAAAGGCCCGCAGTGTTGCGGGCCTTTTTGCCATTCAGGCGTCGGGAGAGCCATGCCTCAAACTTTCGTTTGAGTTAAGATGTTGCCAGATGCTCGCGTCTGCCTGCTGACGCCGTGCGGCCATTCGAGTTTCAGATCTGATGCTGGCTTGAGTTAAGATGTTGCCCCGCCCGCAGTACCCTGCAGCGCAGAGGAAAAGGAGCCAAGCAGTGGAGCATTTTTTCGAAAATGCCCCGCCTGTCGAAAAAAACAGCATTTTTTGCGTAATTTTGCAAAGCATGGCCTGGGCAAAAGGGAGTTGAGCTCGCGCTCAACTCTTTTTTTTATCAGACGAAGTACATCACGATCATCAGCCCGAGCATGGTGAATGCCAGAGCGATTTTGACGGCAGTTCCGACGACCATGCCGATCCAAGTCGCAACACCTACGCGCCCCGCGTGAAGATAATCTCGTTTGGCCCAGAACTCGCCGATGAATGCACCGACGAGCGGCATGATGAAGATGCCTACAAGACCGCCCATGAAGACACCGACGAAGGTACCAATGACCGAACCCCAGATGCCGTAGGAGCTGGCACCGGCCTTCTGTGCCCCGGCGGTCTGCGCCACAGTGTCGACGATGACGCCGATGATGGCAAGAACGGCGAGCGTCGCGATCGTGCCCCAGCCGATCAGTTCGAAACCGCCTGCCCATCCGATCAGGGCGCCTCCTGCGGCGATCAGCGGAAGTCCGGGAATGGCTGGGATGACGGTGCCGGCGAGGCCGGCGATGATCAGCGAAACGGCACTCAGCCAGCAGATGACGGCAAACCAGTCTATTTGTGCAAACCAGTCGAGCATTCGAAATTCCTCTTTAGGTTACTGTGCGCCTTCCCAATAGCCGACATCGCCTGCCCAGGGCTCGAAGCGGGTGTTGCCGCCGCGGAAGACCATGCGGAGCGTACCGATTGGACCGTTACGCTGCTTGGCGATGATGATCTCGGCAAGATTCTTGTCAGGAGTGTCCTTGTTGTAGACGACCTCGCGATAAATGAACATGATGACGTCGGCGTCCTGTTCGATTGCGCCGGATTCGCGAAGGTCGGACATGATCGGGCGCTTGTCGGCTCGCTGTTCAAGAGAGCGGTTGAGCTGCGAGAGCACGATGACCGGGCAGTGCAGCTCCTTTGCCAGCGCCTTGAGGCCGCGTGAAATTTCAGACAGTTCGGTCGAGCGGTTGTCGACGCCGGCACGGCCCGTCATCAGCTGAATGTAGTCGACGACGATGAGGCCGAGCGGGCCCGTCTGGTTGACCAGACGTCGAGCACGGCTCGAAAGCTCTGAGATCATCAGGGCGGGCGTGTCGTCGATGTAGATGGGCTTGTTTTCCAGACGATGGACGGCCTTCGAGAAGGCGTTCCATTCCTCGTCCTCGAGCTGCGCCTTCCTGAGCTTCTGGGCGTCGATGTTGGCGACGGAGCTGATCAGACGCTGGGCGAGCTGGTCGCCACCCATTTCGAGAGAGAAGACGGCGACGGGCAGTTCCTGACGTACGCCGACGTTTTCTGCAATGTTGATGGCGAACGAGGTCTTGCCCATTGAGGGACGGCCCGCGATGATGATCAGGTCGCCGCGCTGCAGACCCGCAAGCTCTCTGTCGAGATTGGGATAGCCCGTCGGCACACCCGTGACTTCCGAGCCCTGCTGGTTCTGGTAAAGATCGATGATCTTCTCGGAAACTTCTCGAACGAGCGTGGCCATGGGCTGGAAGCCGCGCTGGCCGCGAGAATTGCGTTCGTTGATCGCGAGCACGATGCGCTCGGCCTCATCGAGGATCTGCGCCGTTTCGCGTCCTTCGGGTTGCAGCGCGCATGTGACCATGTGGTCGCCCGCACTGATCAGCTGTCGCAGAACGGACTTGTCGTGAACGATTTCGGCGTAGCGGCGGATGTTGGCAGCGGAGGGCGTGTTGTTGACGAGTTCCGCAAGATACGCAAAGCCGCCCGTATCGGTGTCGAGGCCGGCATCGCGAAGCGACTCGGCGACGGTCAGCGAGTCGGCGGGACGGCCGCGCTGGATCATCGCGGCGATGTGCTCGTAGATGATCTTGTGGTCGCGGCGGTAGAAGTCATCGGGCTGAATGATGTCGACGATGCTGTCTAGAGCATTGTTGTCGATCATCAAGCCGCCCAGAATGGACTGTTCGCTGTTGATGCTCTGCGGAGGCCTACGCACGGCCTGCGCGGCGGGATCGTCAATCATGTCAGTCATGTGTTTGCTTCTTCCTCGTGTGTGAGCTCAATATCTTAGCTTCAATCACGCTTGAAAGTGAGGTCGGTCTTCGTCAAAAAACTGAGCATGTTTGCGACAGTCTGAAGATGAAGAAACAGCTTTCATTGTGCGAGAGACGTTGACGAGTTTTCCGGCCCTCCAGAAACGAAGAGGCGCACAATGCGCCTCTTCGTTGTTGTGGGGAAAACGTTGTCAGAGCACTTCAGTCGCGAAGTCCGCCAGACGCGAGCGTTCGCCGCGCGTGAGCGTGATCGTGGCTGCGTGCGGCCAGCCCTGGAAGCGTTCGACGACGTAGGTGAGGCCGGAGCTGCCTTCCGTCAGGTAGGGCGTATCGATCTGGGCGATGTTGCCCAGACAGACGATCTTCGTGCCGGGGCCCGCGCGCGTGATGAGGGTCTTCATCTGCTTCGGGCTCAGGTTCTGCGCCTCGTCGATGATGACGAACTTCTTGAGGAAGGTGCGTCCGCGCATGAAACTCATCGACTTGATGCGGATGCGGGCCTTGATGAGGTCGAGCGTCGCCTGCCGACCCCAGTCGCCGCCCGTGCTGTTTTCCGAGCGGTGAAGCACCTCGAGGTTGTCCTCGAGCGCTCCCATCCACGGCGCCATCTTCTCCTCTTCGGTGCCGGGCAGGAAGCCGATGTCCTCGCCGACGCTGACGGTCGCGCGCGTCACGATGATTTCGGAGAATCGGCGCTCGTCTACCGTCTGGGTGAGGGCGGCGGCAAGGGTCATCAGGGTCTTGCCCGTGCCCGCCTGGCCGAGCAGCGTGACGAAGTCGATCTCGGGATCGGTGAGCAGGTTGAGCGCCATGTTCTGTTCGGCGTTGCGCGCATGAATGCCCCAGACCTTGAGGCGGGTTCGGTAGTCGCGCAGCAGGCGGATCGTGACCGCGTCGGGCTCGACGCTCGTGACGATGGCCATGAAGTCGGGGTCGCCCTCGATCGTCAGACACATGTTGACGACGTAGCGGCCGGCCTCCTTCGTCTCGAAGCGGTAGTGCGTCGTGCCGTCGTCCTGCCAGGACTTGAGGGATTTGCCGACGGTCGTCCAGAAGTCGGAGGGCAGCGCCATGCGGCCCGAGTAGAGCATGTCGGTGTCGTCGAGCACCTTGTCGGAGAGATAGTCCTCCGCGGGAATGCCCAACGTCGTCGCCTTGATGCGCATGTTGATGTCCTTGCTCACCAGCACGACGGCCAGATCGGGGAAGGCGCCTTCAACGCCTTTGACGACCGCGAGGATGCGGTTGTCGCCCTTGAAGGTCGGCAGTGCGGCGGGAATCGGCACGTCGACGGCGTGGGTTTCAAAGAAGAGCCTGCCCGTCGCTTCCTTGTTGCCCAGAAGCGAGAGCGGCACGCCCTGTGTCAGATCGTGTCCGTTGAGCTCCATCAGCTGATCGAGGCTGCGACTCACCGAACGCGCGTTGCGTGCGACGTCGCTCGTGCCCTTCTTGTGGTTGTCGAGCTCTTCGAGCACGGTCATGGGCAGGAAGACGTCGTGCTCGGCGAAGCTGAAGATGCTCGTGGGATCGTGGATCAGCACGTTGGTGTCGAGCACGAAGAGCTTGCGCTTGTCGGCGGGCGTTGCGGCGCGTCCGCGGCGGTTGGAGTGCCTGGATTCGCGCACGTCGGACTCGGCGACTTCGGGGGCCGTCTGGGGCTTCACTGCGGTTGCGGCTTTTTTGACGGGGGGCTTCTTCACGGCGGGCTTCGCGGGCGTCTTCGCCGTCGATTTGGGGGCGGCAGTCTCCTGCGCGGTGACGGTCTTTTCGACAGTCTTCGTCGTTTCGGCGGGCGCGGCCTTCACGGTCTTCCTCGTCGTGCGGCGGGGCTTCGAAGCCGTCTCGGGAGCCTGCGACGGTTTGGCTGCGGCCTTGGGCGCAGCCTTTCCGGCGGGCTTGGTCAGATCGGCTTCGGGACCGTAGTCGGTCAGCACGTCCCCTCGCTTGGCGGGTCTTTTCGGAAGCGGCATGGCGTTTCTCTCTAATCTATTGTCAATGAAGTCATTGTAGAGGTTCGGTGGCCGGCGGGCGTCCCCCTTCTGTCTGAAGGTCGACAAGACTTACAATTACGATCGAGTGGACGGGTGTTTCGCGTGAGCATCTGCTCGAAAGCACCTATTTCGCTGTAGGTCAAATGCCTGGGTTCCGTAAAAAACCGTCTCTTTAAGTTTTCGGAGAATGATTTTCAGGTAGTATGGCTTTATCGTCATTTGCCTGATGAGTGACAGCGACTATTTCCCCCTTTTCAAGGAGGTTTAATGCAGTACATTTCCACCCGAGGCCTCGAATCGAGCTTCTCGTTCAGCGACATTCTCTTCGAGGGCTATGCCGAGGATGGCGGCCTCTACGTGCCTGCGGTGTTCCCGAAGGTCGACGCCCACACCCTGATGACGTGGCGCGGCCTCTCCTATGCCTCGCTCGCCTTCGAGGTCATCCGCCTCTTCGCCGAGGAGCTCCCGAAGGAGGATCTCTGGCAGATCTGCTCCGAAGCCTATCAGGCCGGCAACTTCGGCCACACCCGCGGTATGTTCACGGCCGAGGAGATCACGCCCGTGAAGTGGCTCCACGACCAGGTCGGCCTGCTCGAGCTTTCGAACGGTCCGACGCTTGCCTTCGACGACATTGCCCTGCAGTTCATGTCGAGGCTCTTCGACACGTCGTTCGCCCAGGGGCGCCCGCGCACGCTGCTCGGCGCCACGACGGGCGACATGGGGGCTGCGGCCGAGGCCGCGTTCGGCGGGCACAAGAACATCAAGGTCGTCATGCTTTCCCCGAAGGGCCGCATGAGCCAGTTCCAGGCGGCGCAGCTTTATTCCAATCAAGATCCGAACGTCGTCAACATCGAGGTCAACGGCACGTTCGACGAATGCCAGGACATCGTGCGCACGATCCTCGAGGATCGCGAGTACGCGAAGGCCCACGGCCTCGGCGCGATCAACTCCGTCCTCTGGGCCCGCATCGTGCCGCAGATCGTCTACTACTTCTACGGCTATCTGAGGGCCGTCGAACGCGTGGGCGAGGAGGTCGTCTTCGCGGTGCCGGGCGGCAACTTCGGCAATGCGTACGCGTGCTGGGTCGCCAAGAAGATGGGGCTTCCGATCATGCGCCTCATCGTCTGCACGAACGAAAACGACGCGATGGACGAGTTCCTTCGCACGGGTCGCTATGCGCCGAAGCCCTCGAGCGAGACGATCGCAACGTCCTCGCCCTCCACTGACATCTCGCGCGCCGCGAGCTTCGAGCGCTTCCTCTTCGACGTGCTCGGCCGCGACGGCGCCCGTGTTAGGGAGCTTGCCGAGGATCTGAAGACGAAGGGCGAATTCACGCTCACGGCCGAGGAATTCCGCAAGGTCCGCCTGTCGGGCGTCGTGTCGGGTTCCTCGAACCATCCGAATCGCCTCGAGATCATCGAGCAGATGCACCTCGAGTACGACACGTACGTCGACCCGCACACGGCCGACGCGCTCTTCTCGGGCATCTACCTCCATCCCGTCGGCGTCAAGACGCTCTGCGTCGAGACGGTTCAGGCCGTCAAGTTCCCGAGGATGGTCAGGCAGGCCACGGGCGTTGCCGTCGAGCCGCCCGAGGACATGGCCGACCTCTTCAGCCGTCCGCTGCGCAAGGTCCAGACGCCTGCGTGTGAAGCGGCGGTCCGAGAGGAGATCGAGAGGCTGACGGAGCGCCCTGATGCCTAAAACGGTCGGGTTCGTCGGCTTTTCCGAAAGCGGCAAGACGACCCTTGCGACCCGGGTTGCGGCGGAACTCACCCGCCGCGGTTTCCGGGTCGCGGCGCTTAAGGACGCGCACCACGGGTTCGACATGGACAAGCCCGGCAAGGACAGCTGGCGCTACAGGGAGGCGGGTGCCTCGCAGGTGATCGTGCGCAGCGACCGAAGATGGGCCATGCTCGTTGAAACGCCTGAACAGCCGTCGGTTGAAGAGCTGCTTGCCAGATTTTCGGATGTCGACGTCATCCTTGTGGAGGGGTTTAAAAACGAGGGCGCATTCCCTAAAATTGAAGTCCGACGCAGGGCGTGCGAGGCCAATCCGAGACTCTCGCTCATGCATGACGACGTGGTGGCCGTCGCCTCCGACTTCGAGGAGCCGGACGAAAGGGTGCCGCGGCTCGACATCAACGACCCTGCAGCCGTTGCAGATTTTGTTGTAAGCCTATGATCACCTACGCCGAAGCCCTGCGCCGCCTCATGGAGAAGGCGGTGCCCGTCGAGGGAATGGAAACCGTTCCGCTCCTCTATTCAACCCACCGCGTGCTCGCCGAAGACATCGTGAGCCCTATCGCCGTTCCCGGATGGGACAACTCCCAGATGGACGGCTACGCGGTCAGAGCGGCCGAGCTGGCTGAGGCGTCCGAAGATCATCCCGTCGTGCTGCCCGTTTCCGACCGCATTCCCGCCGGTCAGGTTGGCTCAAGGCTTGCGCAGGGCAGCGTCGCGCGCATCTTCACGGGCGCGCCGATGCCCGAGGGTGCCGACACGGTCGTGCCCCAGGAAAACGTCGAGGTGACGCCCGAGGGCGTCTGCTTCAAGTCCCCCGTGCGCGAGGGCGCATGGGTCCGCCGCCGCGGCTCCGACGTGCCTCAGGGCGACGTCGTGCTCAAGAAGGGCGCCCGCCTGACGCCCGCCGCGATCGGCATGGTCGCGTCCATCGGCCGCGCCTACGTCAAGGTTTACCGCCGTCTTCGAGTCGGCATCTTCTTTTCGGGCGACGAGCTCGTGCAACCGGGCGAACCCCTGCCGCCGGGTGGCATCTACAACTCGAACCGCTTCATGATCCGTAGCCTCCTTCAGGAGCTCGGCTGCGAGGCGCTCGACCTGGGCAGCGTGCCCGACACGCTTGAGGCCACGATCGAGGCTTTCGAGAGCGCGGCCGCCTCGGCCGACGTCATCCTGACGACGGGCGGCATGAGCGTGGGCGAAGAGGACCACATCAAGCCGGCGGTCGAAGCAGTCGGTTCGCTCAACGTCTGGCGCGTCCGTCTCAAGCCCGGCAAGCCCCTCGCGTTCGGCGAGGTGCGCGGCGTGCCCTTCATAGGCTGTCCGGGCAATCCCGTTGCGGGCTTCGTGGTCTTCCTGATGATGGCCAGACCCTACCTCCTGAGGACGATGGGCCTCACCGACATCGACGTAAAGCCCATGGCCGTGAGAGCCGACTTCGACTGGCTCAAGCCGGGCGACCGTCAGGAGTTTGTGCGCGTGCGCCGCAACGACGAGGGCGGGCTCGACCTCTATCACACGCAGAATTCGCAGGTGCTTTCCTCCTGCGCCTGGGCCGACGGTCTCGTCGACATTCCCGTGGGCGGCACCGTCCGCAAGGGCGACATGGTCAGCTACTACCCGTTCTGCCAGTTCTTCGCCTGAGAGTGGCTCGAAATGCGCAAACCTGAAACACAAGAAAGAGAGGACATAACAAAATGAAGATCCGCATCCTTTACTTTGCGCTTCTGCGCGACGCCCTCGGTCGTGCGCAGGAGGAGCTTGAGGTGCCTGAGGACGTGACGACGGTCGCAGGGCTTCGCGAGTGGCTTCGCGGCTGCGGCGAGCCGTATGCGACTGCGCTCGGCAATGCGCGCCGCGTGCGCGCGGCCGTCAATCAGGAGATGGCCGAGCCCGACGACGCCGTGAAGGCGGGCGACGAGGTCGCCTTCTTTCCGCCGGTGACCGGAGGCTGATCATGTCCCTGACGACCATTCGCGTGAGCGAGGCGGACTTCAATCCCGGCGAGGAGATCGAGAGGCTCATCGAGTCCTCTCCCGAAGCGGGCGGCGTGGCGAGCTTCGTGGGCGTGGTGAGAAACCGCAATGACGGCAACGACGTCACGCATCTCACGCTCGAGCACTATCCCGCGATGACCGAAAGGGCGCTCGCGGGCATCGTCGAGCGCGCAAGGGCACGCTGGGACGTCTGCGGCGTGACGGTCATCCACCGCGTGGGCGAGATGGCCGTGGGCGAGCACATCGTGCTCGTCGTCGTCACGAGCGCGCACCGCCGCGAGGCCTTCGAGGCCTGCGAATTCATCATGGACTGGCTCAAGACCGAGGCCCCCTTCTGGAAGAAGGAGAGGACGCCCGAGGGCGAGCGCTGGGTCGACGCGCGCGAGAGCGACGAAGAGGCCAGGCGTCGCTGGGGTGAGGCCGCACGATGACCAGGGACGGGCCGCTCTGGCTCGTGATCCTCGCCGTCGGTACGGGCGCCGGACTCGGCGCCGTCTGCCGATGGATGCTCTCCTATTTCCTCAATCCGCTCGCAGGATGGATGCCCTGGGGAACGCTCGCCTCCAATGCCGCGGGCGGCCTTCTGATCGGCGCCGCACTCGCCTGGACGAGCGCGAATCCCGAGCTGCCGCCCGCCGTACGGCTTTTCGTCATCACGGGCTTTCTCGGAGGTCTGACGACCTTCTCGACCTTTTCGGCTGAAGCCTTCTCGCTCATCACGTCGGGCGCCTTCATCAGGGCCGGCGTGCACATGGCCTCGCATTTGCTGCTGAGCCTGACGGGCACTTGGGCGGGCTGGACGGCCGTCCGCTCGCTCTGAGCACGGGAAGGCAGCCTGAACGCTCACGGCCCCGCCGGTCTTGCACCAGACGGGGTCGTTTCATTTCGGCTCTCCGAGAGTCTTGACGCCGGATAAACTCTGTAGCAACTTCAATGTTCAGATATCTTGAAATGTCCTGTTCTATCCCCATATAGGTAGGGACATCAGATGAGAATCCCGTGATCGCAGGCAGAGTCAATGCGGTCCCATGCAGGGGTTTTCGAAGGAACAAGAACATGCGTCAAGACAAGTTAACGACTAAATTCCAGGAAGCGTTGGGCGAGGCCCAGTCGCTCGCGCTTGCTCATGACAACCAGGTCATCGAGCCTGTGCACATTCTGGCGGCTGTGCTCGCCGACGGTGAAGGTTCGAGCAGGAGCCTTCTTGAACGTGCGGGCGTGAACGTCCAGAGCCTGACGCGCGAAGTGAACGCGGCCGTCGAGCGCCTGCCGAAGGTTTCGGGCACGGGCGGCGACGTGCAGATCTCGCGCGACCTCATGAACCTCCTCAACCTCACGGAGAAGGAGGCGATGAAGCGCGGCGACGAGTTCATCTCGACGGAAATGCTGCTTCTCGCCCTCACGGAGGACAGGAGCGAGGCGGGCCGTCTTGCGAAGAATGCAGGGCTGACTCGCGCTGCCATTGAAGCGGCGGTCGAAACCGTCCGCGGCGGCGACAAGGCCGACAACCCCGATGCGGAAAGCCAGCGCGAGGCGCTCAAGAAATACACGGTCGACCTGACCGAGCGCGCCCGTCAGGGCAAGCTTGATCCCGTGATCGGTCGTGACGACGAGATCCGCCGCACGATGCAGATCCTGCAGCGCAGGAGCAAGAACAACCCCGTCCTGATCGGCGAGCCCGGCGTGGGCAAGACGGCCGTGGTCGAGGGTCTGGCGCAGCGCATCGTCAACAACGAGGTGCCCGACAGCCTTCGCGGCAAGCGCATTCTCTCGCTCGACATGGCGGGCCTGATTGCGGGTGCGAAGTACCGCGGCGAGTTCGAGGAGCGTCTCAAGAAGCTTCTGAAGGAAGTGACGGCCGAGTCCGGCAGGATCATCCTCTTCATCGACGAGCTGCACACCGTGGTGGGTGCCGGCAAGACGGAAGGCTCGATGGATGCGGGCAATATGCTCAAGCCCGCGCTCTCGCGCGGCGAGCTGCACGTGATCGGCGCGACCACTCTTGACGAGTACCGCAAGTACGTCGAGAAGGATGCCGCCCTCGAGCGCCGCTTCCAGAAGGTGTTGGTCGACGAACCGAGCGTCGAGGACACGATCGCCATTCTGCGCGGCCTGCAGGAACGCTATGAGGCGCATCATGGCGTCGAGATCACCGACCCAGCCATCGTGGCCGCGGCCGAACTTTCGCACCGCTACATCACCGACCGCTTCCTGCCCGACAAGGCCATCGATCTGATCGACGAGGCCGCGGCCCGCGTGAAGATGGAGATCGATTCCAAGCCCGAGGCTCTCGACAAGCTTGACCGCCGCCTGATCCAGCTCAAGATCGAGCGCGAGGCCATGAAGAAGGAGACCGACGACGCCTCGAAGAAGCGTCTGCAGGCGATTGAGGACGAGATCGACAAGCTCTCCCGCGAGTATGCCGACCTTGAGGAGGTCTGGAAGAAGGAGAAGAGCGAGGCGCTCGGCGCCAAGAGCGTCCGCGACGAGATCGACCGCACGCGTCACCAGATGGAGGAGTACCGCCGCACGGCCCAGTACGAAAAGCTCGCCGAGCTTCAGTACGCCGTTCTGCCCAAGCTTGAGGAACGCCTGAAGAAGGCCGAGAAGGCCGAAGCGGGCGATGCGCCCAAGCCGAAGCTTCTCAGAACCACCGTGGGTGCCGAGGAAATCGCCGAAGTCGTCAGTCGCGCAACGGGCATTCCCGTCGCGAAGATGATGGAGGGCGAGCGCCAGAAGCTCCTGCACATGAAGGATGCGCTCGAGGAGCGCGTCGTGGGGCAGGACGAAGCCGTCAAGCGCGTGGCCGAGACGATTCTGAGAAGCCGTGCAGGGCTTTCGGATCCGAACCGTCCATACGGCAGCTTCCTCTTCCTCGGCCCGACGGGCGTCGGCAAGACCGAGCTCACGAAGGCGCTCGCGCAGTTCCTCTTCGACACGGAGGATGCGCTCGTGCGCATCGACATGAGCGAGTTCATGGAAAAGCACAGCGTCGCCCGCCTGATCGGCGCGCCTCCGGGATACGTGGGTTACGAGGAAGGCGGCTACCTGACGGAGGCCGTTCGCCGTCATCCCTACAGCGTGATTCTTCTTGACGAAGTCGAGAAGGCTCATCCCGATGTCTTCAACGTCCTGCTGCAGGTGCTTGACGACGGCCGCATGACCGACGGCCAGGGCCGCACGGTGGACTTCAAGAACACCGTGATCGTCATGACCTCGAATCTGGGCTCCTCCGAGATTCAGGAGATGATCGGCGAGTCGAGGGAGGGCGTGAAGAATGCCGTGATGACCGAGGTGCGCGAGCACTTCCGTCCGGAGTTCATCAACCGCATCGACGAGATCGTGATTTTCAACTCGCTCGGCAGCGAGGCCATCCGTCGCATCGCCGCGATCCAGCTCAAGAGCCTGCAGGCCCGCGTGGCCGCCCAGGACGTGACGCTCGAGGTGACCGACGAGGCCATGGCGGAACTCGCCGAAGTGGGCTTCGATCCGCATTACGGCGCACGTCCGCTCAAGCGCGCGATCCAGGACCACATCGAGAATCGTCTTGCGATGGTCATGCTCGAGGGTTCCGCAGGTCCCGGCGACACGATCCGCGTGGGCGCGAAGGACGGCAGGTTCACGTTCGACGTGGAGAAGGCCGCTCAGTGACGCTGAGGTGCTCGGATCCGTCCGACTCGTGAGCTGCTCATGACGAAAGGGGCTTCGCCGGCAACGGCGAAGCCCCTTCGCAGTGTGTGCGTCGCGATGCGCAATGAGGCAGCTGCATGAGGGGAGTGAGCGTGTCCTTGCCCGAGGAGGTCTCACGGACATCGCCCCAACAGGGCGATGGAGTAAAGCTTGCCGTGAGAAGTCAGCAGAGGCCATGGTGCCAAGCAGGAGGGTGCTCGGGTTGGCAATACATGGTCAGCTCCATGTTTGCAAGTGCAGGGGGAGGGTTTTCGTGAAAAAGACGGTCTCGCGCAGGAAGCGCAGGGCCGTCTTTTTGCATGTGCCGCGCGTCAGTTGAGGAAGTGTGCGGGCATGACGGGGGCGAAGTTTGGGTTGAGCGGCATGGAGACGCCGCGGGCGTTCACGTAGATGCGGCCGCCCTCGTCCTCGTATTCATAGTAGCGGGGCTCTTCGTGGATGACGACGTCGGTGAGGCCGAGCATGTTGAAGAAGCGTTCGAAGTTGGTGGCGTATGTGTTGAGGTCGACGCCCGTGTCCTGGAAGGAGATGCAGTCGCCCGAGAAGGGCTGGTCGCGGGAGGTCTCCATGGAGAGTGCAATGCGGATTTCGGAGGCGTAGATCTTGGCCGCGTCGGGACGCGAGCAGAAGATGGCGATCGAGGCGCAGAATTGGTCGGGCTCGCAATCCGCCGTCTGCACGGCATTTGTAAGGAGCGGGTAGATGCGGAAGGGCGAGAGCTGCTGCTCGAAGAAGTCGAGTCCCTTGACGAGGGGCATGGGTTCCGTGAAGATCGTCTGGCAGGACGCGATGTTGGACTTGAGGGCCTCCTGCATGTCGAACGCAAACGGATTCTTGAGGATCTGGTTGGGATCGAAGTGGCCGCTGACGCAGAACTCGGGGTGGCGCGTGGTGTCCCACCAGCGGTAGGGATGCACGACGGCGAGCTCGCCCGCAGGCACGGTTACGGTGATGACGAGGTGGCGCAGGTAGAGGCCGTAGATGCGTTCGTTCTCAAGCGCGGCGATGGGGTCATCCTCGCCTTCTGGTACGTCGAGGTGTTCCTTGGTGTAGAGGGTTCCCTTGCATTCGGCCATCGCACGCGTGAGCCTGCCCGCCGTCTCGGTATCGTTGGCGGGCCCTTGGTTGCTGCGGAGCATTTCATGGAAGATCGTGATCTTGGCCTTCGGGTTGATGTAGTGCTTCTTGAGGATCTCGACAACCTTGTCGGCGGTTTCCTGCGAGAGCGTGACGTTGGGGCAGGCGGTCTTGAAGAACGTGCTCATCATCAGGCCGACCATCAGCATCGATGTGGACTCGGTCGGGGTCTTGTATTCGTACTTCACCTCGGAGAGCATGCCGTAGAAGTTCCCGCGGGCCTCGTTGGCGACGGAAGGATGCTGGGCCTCGATCTTGTCGAAGACTTCGTTGGCCATGATGTAGAAGTCGTCGGAGAGCGGCTTCTCGAGGATCGTGCGCAGACGCTGCTCGAGGATGTCACGGTCGGCGAGGGTCGTATAGGCCGTCAGGCGGTTGAGGATGAAGCTGAGTTCGCGGCGCTGGGCCGCAAGATGTGAAGAGCGTGCCATGAATGAAGGTCATGCGGCAGCCGGTTGCGGGCGCCGCGGAAAGCGGGATGGGGACGGCCGCTGCGGCGGCTTCCCCGAAAAGCGTTGTGCAGGAGATTCTAACGGATTTGGCCTGCACGGACTGCATTCGGGTCGGATGTGAAAAGAGGAGCGCGAGGCTCCTCTTTTCAATCGTGGCAGGCCTGAAGCGGTCAGGCGGGATTGCGCACGGCGGCCTGGACTTCGTCGAAGGTCTTCGCGATGCTCTTGGAGGGAGCCTTGTCGAGAAGGCTCACGACGACGATGGCGATGAGGGCGAAGACGAAGCCCGGAAGGATTTCGTAGAGGCCGAGCCAGGCGTAGTGGTTCCAGACGAGGACCGTGACGGCGCCGGTGATCATGCCCGCGAGCGCGCCGTTGCGCGTCATGCGGCGCCACCAGAGCGACATGATGATGACGGGGCCGAAGGCCGCGCCGAAGCCCGCCCAGGCGTAGGAGACGAGGGAGAGCACGAGGCTGTTGGGGTCGCGGGCGAGCCAGACGGCGACGACCGAGACGAGGAGCACCATGCTGCGGCCGAACCAGACGAGTTCGCGCTGGGAGGCGTTGCGGCGGATGAACGTGCGGTAGAAGTCCTCGGTGAGAGTCGACGAGCACACGAGCAGCTGGCAGGAGAGCGTGGACATGACGGCCGCGAGAATGGCGGACATTAGGATGCCGGCGATCCAGGGATTGAAGAGAAGGCCCGAGAGGACGATGAAGACGCGCTCGTGGTTCTGTTCGACGAGGGAGGCGACGTCGCGGTGCTCTGCGAAGAAGGCCGCGCCGAAGAAGCCGACGGCGACGGCGCCCGAGAGGCAGAAGCTCATCCAGAGGGTGGCGACGCGGCGGGCGTTCGGGATCACCTTGATGGAGCGGGTGGCCATGAAGCGCACGAGGATGTGCGGCTGGCCGAAGTAGCCCAGACCCCAGGCGAGAAGGCTGACGATGCCCACGAGGGTGTGGCCCTCGAGGATGTTGAGCATCTTGATGTCGACGCTCGCGACGCACTCGGTGGCGGCGGTGAAGCCGCCGAGGTCGTACATGACGGCGATCGGCGTCACGATCAGGGCGAGGCACATGAGGAGAGCCTGAATCGTGTCGGTCCAGGAGACGGCGAGGAAGCCGCCCACGAAGACGTAGCAGATCGTGGCGGCGGCGCCCAGAATGAGGGCCGTCTCATAGGACATGCTGAAGGTGTTCTCGAAGAGGCGGGCGCCCGCGACCACGCCCGAGGCGCAGTAGATCGTGAAGAAGAGCAGGATCACGACGGCGGCGATGATGCGCAGCAGGTTTTGCTTGTCCTCGAAGCGGTGAGAGAAGTAGTCGGGGAGCGTGAGCGCGTTGTGGGTCTTCTCCGTGTAGACGCGCAGGCGGGAGGCGACGACGCACCAGTTGATGTAGGAGCCGAGGACGAGGCCGATGCCGATCCACGACTGGGAGATGCCGGCGAGGTAGACGGCGCCGGGGAGGCCCATCAGAAGCCAGCCGGACATGTCGGAGGCGCCGACCGAAAGGGCCGTCACGAAGCCGCCGAGGCTACGTCCGCCGAGAATGTAGTCGCCGTAGCTGCGGGTGTGGTAGTAGGCGTAGAAGCCGACGCACACCATGACGAGCAGATAGCCGACGAAGGTGATCGCAGTGGGATTGCTGAACATAAGGGGGACCCTTTCTTATATTGATTGTTCGCCGGGCGGGGGCGCGGCGGGCGCGTCATCGAGAAGGGGCCTGGCAGGGTGAAGAAAACGGGCGCAAAAAAAGCGCGGCCTGGCCGCCGGATGACCGAAGACTTGTGTTCGGGTATTCAAGTATACGGACGCGAACGCCTTCTGTCCCACTGAACGGGAGAAAAGGTGAAGGACTAAGGCAAGATGCCTAGGCGAAACTACCCGCCGATGTAGCTCATTTCGATCTTCGCGCGCTCGGGCGCGAGACCGAGCGAACGGAGCTCGGAGTAGTGGTTGTCGCGGACGGACCAGATTCGGCCGAGCGCTTGCTCGATCTCGAAGTCGGTGGCGCCGCCGCGGAGCATCGTGCGGATGTCGTAGCCCTCGGTCGCGAAGAGGCAGAGGTAGAGGCGCCCGTCCATGCTCAGGCGCGCGCGGGAGCATTCGTCGCAGAAGGCCTGGGTGACGGAGGAGATGCAGCCGAATTCGCCAGCGCCGTCCAGATAGCGCCAGCGGGAGGCGGTTTCACCCGGATAGTTGGCGCCGACGGGCTCGACGGGCCACTTTGCGCGGATCATCCCGACCACCTCCGCGGAGGGAACGACGTCGGTCATGCGCCAGCCGTTGGAGGTGCCCACGTCCATGTACTCGATGAAGCGGGGGATGATGCCCGTGTGGCGGAAGTGTTCGCAGATGCGGACGATTTCGGACTCGTTCACGCCGCGCTTGACGACGGTGTTGATCTTGACGCGAAAGCCCATGTCGGCCGCAAGCCTGATGTTGTCGAGCACTTTGGCGGCGGGAAAGCCCACGTCGTTGAAGCCCTGGAAGATGCCTTCGTCGAGCGCGTCGAGGCTGATCGTGACGCGGTCGAGGCCCGCGTCGCGCAGGGCCTGCGCCTTCTTGTGAAGGATGGAGGCGTTCGTCGTGAGCGCGATGTCGATGTCGCGGCCGTCGGGCGTCCTGAGCCTGCGCAGTTCTGCGACAAGTTCCTCGAGGCCCTTTCTGAGCAGGGGCTCGCCGCCCGTGAGGCGCAACTTCTCGACGCCGTTGGCGACCACGATGCGCGCGATGCGCAGGATTTCCTCGAAGGTGAGGAGCTCGGTGTGGGCGAGAAAGGCGTGGGGATTGCTGAACTTCTCCTTGGGCATGCAGTAGCGGCAGCGGAAGTTGCAGTGGTCGGTCACCGAGATGCGCAGGTCCCTCAGGGGGCGTCCGCGGGTGTCGGTCCAGTGGCCTACCGAGCGTCGCACGGCGCCTGTCTGCGGAATCGGAAGACTGCGCACGGGGGCGGGATTCGTAGCGATGGGAATGACCTCGGCCATGACGGTGGACCTCTGTGGAACGTTTCTGCGGGAGTCGTTTCGGGGAAATTGAATGATTATAGAGGCAGCGTGTCGGCGTGGACTGCGAGCGACCTGTAGAAGGCGTAGCGCGCCTCGTCGACCTCGCCCGCCTCGACGGCGGCCTTGACGCCGCAGCCGGGCTCCTCGAGGTGCCGGCAGTTGAAGAAACGGCAGCCCGAGACGTGCGCTGCGATGTCGGGCATGGCGCGCAGGATGTCGTTGAGCGAGAGGTGTGCGAGGCCGAACTCCTGGAAGCCCGGGGTGTCGATGACGCTGCCTTGCCAGTCGTCGTCCTTGGCGTCGTACCAGCGGGCGGCGGTGGTCGTCTGCTTGCCGAGGTTGAGGGCCACGGAGAATTCGCGCGTGGCGGCCTGGGCGTGCGGGACGAGAAGGTTGAGGATCGTGGACTTGCCCATGCCCGACTGGCCGACGAGGAGCGAGGCTCGGCCTTCGAGACGCTCGATGAGGCGGGCGCGGGTCGCCTCGGGCTCGCCCGTGGCGGAGACCGTGATGACGTCGTGGCCGATCGACTCGAGAAGGCGTACGGCGGCCGCAGCCTCCTCGGCGCCTTCGGCAAGTTCGGCCTTGTTGCGGATGACGAGCGCGGGGATGCCTGCCTGATGGGCGGCGAGAAGCGCCCTCCAGATGAACCAGGGGTTGAAGGTCGGGCGGGACGCGAAGACGATGCAGACGAGGTCGATGTTGGCGGCGAGCGACTTGATGCGCCATTCGTCGGAGCGGTAGAGAAGGTTTCGGCGCTCTCGGATCGACTCGATGGCGGAGACGCCCGAGACCGGTTCGGTGCACTCGACGACGTCGCCCACAACGACGTCGCCCTTCTTGCCGCGGCGGTGGGCTTCAAGCACGGCGCCGTCCTCCGTCGTCACGAAGTAGTGGCGGCCGTGGCCTGCGGTGACGCGGCCTGTGATGAGGGGGCCGGCAGCTTCGGCGGTCGGACGGTGCTTGCGGGACGGAGTTTTGGCCATGGGACAGTAGCTGAGGTTCGTGAGCGGACGTGAGCCGCGAAGAAAGGTTGCTGGTGAGGTAGTTTAGTCCGCTTCGGGCGCTCGGGGCTCGGCGGGCTTCGGAAAGAGGTGCTCGAGCCGGCCGCCGGGCGCCGACAGGCGCTTGAGGCGCTGCAGGTTCGCAACGCGCATGCCGGGGTGCGGACGCTTGTAGTGAAAGAGCGAATAGACGAGGGACGGCGAGAGAGATGTCGTCGTGTCCTTGTGCAGCTTCACGAGGGCGCTGATCATCGGGTCGAGTCCCGCGATGCGCGCGGCGTGCAGGTCCGCGTCGTACTGCATGAGGCGTGCGGCGAGGTTGAGCAGGGGCGAGAGCGGGTAGAGAAGCATGGGGAAGACGACGAGCGCGACCGCGCAGACGCTGCCCGCATGGGTGCCGGGCATGTCGAGCGTGAGCATCGGCGAATAGTTGAAACCCTCGAAGAACTGGACGTGCGTGGCGCCCCAGCCCGCGAGCCAGCAGAAGATGTAGGAGACGGCGACGTTGATGAGGAGGCGGAGCACGCCGTGGAAGTGGCGCACGTGTGCGGCCTCGTGGGCGGCGAGCGCGACGATCTCGTCCTTCCTGAGCAGGTGCGCGACGTGCGCGAAGACGATGACGCGGCGCCTGAGGCCCCAGCCCGAGAGCACGATGTTGGAGTGGTCCCAGGAGGCGGGGCGGGTCATGACGACCATTTCGGTCATGGTGATGCCCTGACGGTGCAGGCTCTCCCGAACGGCCTCGCGGGTTTCGGCGTTCGCATAGGGGCGGCTCCGGCGCTTCCAGAAGACGCCGTAGACGCTCGAGAGCTTCCAGCGCCAGAGGAGATAGACGAGCCAGACGCCCCATGCGAGCTTCCACCAGTCGCCGCCCGCGTATTCGAAGATAGTGAGAAGCGCGGCGGAGACGGGCATGAAGACGAGCCAGCCCCAGAGGGCCTCTGAAAGGGTGCGCGAGAGCCAGCGCATGCGCGGCTCGCGCATGTAGCCGTAGCGTTCCTTGACGCGGTAGCGGGCCCACCATCCGAAGGGAAGCTCGATGAGGAGCATGAGGAGGACGATCAGGCTGATGAGGACCCAGTCGGCGGTAATGCCCGGACCCATGATCGTCTCGATGACGGCCGTGAAGACGTTGAGGCCGTTGCCGAACGTCATGAAGAGCGCGAAGCCCGCGCCTACCACGGTGAGCAGAAGGTTCGCTTGGGCGAGTTCGCCCGTGTAGTCCGCCGCCTTTCGAATGCCCGCGAGCGTGAGCTTTTTCTCGAAGCCCTCGGGCACGCGTCCGCACGACTTCTCGGCCGCGCGGGTCTGCAGGATCGTGACCGCGCACTCGAGCGTCACGTATAGCGCAAGGATGCTGACGAAGGTGTGCTCGATGAAGGTGGCGTGCAGGGACATGGGACGGACTGCGCGGACGGGCGTGATGAAAGGGACGATAATCCTATATTATGGCGGATCGGCGCCCCCGCAGGAAAGACGCGGGGGGCGGAGCGCCTCTGCTCGAACCTCTTTTGGACAAACGACTACCCATGACGAACGACATTGAACGAGATCCCGCGTATTCGGACGACAACCTGATCTGGATCGACATGGAGATGACCGGGCTTCAGCCCGAGGTGAATCGCGTGATCGAGGTCGCGGCGATCATCACCGACAAGAATCTGAACATCCTGCACAAGGGCCCCGTGGTTGCCGTGCATCAGAGCGACGAGGTCCTCGACGGCATGGACGCCTGGAACACCGACACGCACACCCGCTCCGGACTCGTGGCCCGCGTGAAGGAAAGCACGATCGACGAGGCCGAGTGCGAGAAGATCTTCCTCGAGACCTTCCGCCGCTTCGTGCCGCAGGGCAAGAGCCCGATGTGCGGCAACACGATCGGCCAGGACCGCCGCTTCATGGCGCGCTGGCTCCCGAACCTCGAGGAGTACTTCCACTACCGCTACCTCGACGTCTCGACCCTCAAGGAGCTCACCCGCCGCTGGGCTCCCGAAAAGACGCGCAACATCCAGAAGGCCACGAAGCACCAGGCCCTCTCCGACATCGAGGAAAGCATCGAGGAGCTTCAGTACTACCGCCGCGAGATCCTGAAGATCTGACGGACGGACCTCATCTGAATTGACGAAGACGGCTGTCTCCCTTGCGGGGGACGGCCGTTTTTCTTTGATTTTTTCATTTCAAACGCTGCGCAGGGAGGACTTCCCGAGTGCAGTGTCTGCGCACGAAAGGGGTTGATAAGGGTTGATTTCTATACCGAAAAGGGTAGTGGATCTGTAAGGGGTAGTCTGGTTTATCTAAAAGATCAACAAAAGTCGATGCGAAAGGATTAGGTGGTAGTAGTTAGGGGTATGCTTTAAACAACAGGACGCCGAGACCGGGCGTCAGCTGAAAGCCATTTGCAAAGCGCTCGAAACGCCTGCGCAAGAATTAAAAAGGAGAAGCATCATGTTCGGATTTTTCGAAAAGAAGGAAGCCCACGTTGATGAAGTCAAGGCCCCGGCCTTCGTCGAATGGAAGGGCTGGCGCAAGTTCAAGGTGATGAACCGCAAGCAAGAATGCGTCGACACGACCACCTTCACGCTGATGCCCGCCGACGAGCAGCCGCTTCCCGCCTTCCGCGCCGGCCAGGGCGTGGCGCTTCGCCTCGAGGGTTTTGAGCCGCGCGCCTACACGCTTTGCAGCACGCCCGACGAAGGCTGCTACCGCATCACCATCAAGGTGCTCGACAACGACCGCGGCGCCCTTTCCGCCCAGCTCGCCCAGTGCCTGCACGTCGGCGACGAGATCGAGGTTTCCGAACCCGCTGGCGGCTTCGTTCTTGACGACCGTGAAACTCCCGTCGTGATGATCGCCGAAGGCATCGGCATCACCCCGATGGTCGCGATGCTCTCCGAGATCGCCACCGACCACCCGCTGCGCCGCGTGCATCTCATCTACTCCACGAAGAACGGCGAGCACTTCCCGCTTCAGGAGGAGACGAAGAACCTCATCAAGCTTATTCCCGACAGCGGCATGGCCGTGGGCTACACCGAACCGCGCTTTGACGAACACGTCGGCCAGGACTACCAGTTCACGGGCAAGCTGATGCCCGCCACGCTGCGTCACGCCTGCATGGACGCCGAAAGCGACGTCTATCTCTGCGGCTCCGAAATCTTCGTCGAGTACGTGCGCAACATCATCCTGCAGTACCGCACGATTCCCGCCGATCACATCCACACCCAGGTGTTCGTGCGCACCCGCTGATCTGAACGGAATTGATAATCCCCTCCCAATCGATTGGAAGGGGATTCTGGGGGGGCGTACCCCCCCATTCTAGTCCCTACCCAATTCGGGCAGTAGCGGGCTGCATCAAACAGCCCTCATCGGTTTCGTCTAGCTTTTTCAAGCTTCTGAAAGCGGACGGAACGTTTGACCGTCGGATTCCTGCTTGGTCATGACGTTCATGAAGGAGTCGTGCAGATGCTTGATCTCCTCGCACGAATTTCCTTCACGAGTCTCGTAAGTTCCTCGCCGTGATGATCACGTTGGGAGGAGCTGCGGCGATGAGCGCAAGGAAGCGGGGGCGGCGAGAGAGGTGTTCCGGTTGCAGTCGTCTGCCGTGCCGAGGATCCCACGGGAAGGTGAAGGATGGGCAGGCGCGGACACGCAGGAAGGTCCTTCGCAGTCTCTGGGGGCGGGAGCGGGAGGAGATGAGGTGCGTGGAGCAGGGGGCTGCGGGTCGGGCGGGCGGCGCTGCAGGACGAGAGGCGAGAGACGGGGAGAAAGAGGGAAATGAAAAGGGCCGCACCTTTCGGAACGGCCCTTCTTGTCTCTGTCATGAAGCTCTCGGAGAGGACTTCAGGCTCTGATGAATTAGACCATCAGGAGAGCGCAGGCGACGACAGCGACGATACACGGAACGGCGGTGCGCTTGATGACTTCGATCGGGGAGACCATGGCGATACCGGACACGAGAATCGTCACGCCGGCGAGCGGGGACATCGTGCGGCCGAGAGCGCCGGTCAGGAAGGCGAGACCGCCAAGACCCGGGATGGTCATGCCGAAGGATTCGGCGTGCGGGGTCACAGCTTCGTTGAAGGCCTGGGTGGCAGCGTCGCCGGAACCGGTGATGACGCCCATGATCCACGGACCGAGGGAGCCGCCCCAACGGGCGAATTCGTTGGAGTCCTTAAGGGCGGCGACGGCGGTGTCAATGAGACCCGTGGCGCGGAGACCGGCGGCGAACACGCCGGCGGCGATGATGATGCCCATCACGTCGGCATAGCCCTTGCCCATGCCGCTGAAGAATTCCTTCGTGAGCTGCTGCGGGTTGGCGCGGGCGATGACGAGAGCGGCGATGGCGCCGATCAGCATGGCCTGGGCAACGCCCATCTTGATGGCCGGAAGGCAGGTGTTGCCGAGCACGAGGATGGCAATGGGCACGAACGGAACGATGGCCTTGAGCGGGGACGGAACGAAGTCCATCTTCTGGAGCTTGGATTCGTCGACCTGGGCGTTCTTGTCACCCTTGTGGTCGCCGAGGATGAAGGCGACGAGAGCAATGCCGACGATGAGGATGGCGCCGCACATCAGGGAGAACGTGGAGTGATAGGCGATGAAGTCCATTTCAGACATCTTGGCCATGTTGGCGACGAAGACGTTGTGGGACGTGCCCGGAGATAGGTACGAACCGATCGTGCCGCCGAGAACGGCAGCAGCGGCGGCGGCCGGTTTGATGCCGGCGCGGAGCATCACCGGAATGAGCGTCGAGCCGACGGCGGCAGCGCAGCCGGCGGCAGACGGAATGGCGATGTTGATGAAGAACGTGATCGTCGTGCAGACCGGCAGCAGGAAGATGCCGAGGCCGCGGATCGGGGAGGCGAGGTAGTGAACGAGAGAACGGTCACACTGCGTGTAGGAAGCCACGAAGGCAAAGCCCATCGAGCCGCAGATTGCCATGATGAGGGACTTGTTCGTCATGGACTTGCCCATGGCGTCAAGACCGTACATCGGGTCAAGACTAATGCAGCAGAGGAAGAGACCGGCGGCAAGAAGCACCAGTCGCGTTTCATAGCGCTTGATCAGGGCCCAGACCGTAACGAGCGTCACGGCAATGGCGACCCAGCTTTGTATCGACATAAGAAACTCCAAATCCTTTGGTTGTTGAGTGTTTTTATGGGTAGGGCCGCTCTGTAACAGACTCCGCCTGAGGGCGGTCCTCCGAATACAGTTGCTAGTATGCCCTACTGTCAAGGATCGCGCCTGAAGGTTTTTACGTACTGCTTCAGGCAAAAAGGAGCTTCAAAAGGGCCTGATCGGGTCCTAAAAAAGGAGGTTGCAGTTCTGCAACCTCTTGATACGCAACACTTTCTGTAGTTATTCGGAGGTGTTTTCCTGATCAGATGGATTATCTAGGGAATTTCCCTTGGCTTGAGTGCTTTCGCGTTTCTCCCGCTTGATCGGACGTCTGCTTCTGCGGGGACGGTCGGGATCAAGCTTCGCGGCGAGGATCGGATTCTTGAGCCATGCCTGAAGCATGGAGAGGCCGACGGCGAGCAGGATCGGGCCGAGGATGAGGCCGAGGAAGCCGAAGGCGATCACGCCGCCGAAGACGCCCAGGAAGATGAGGGCGAGGGGCAGTGAGGAGCCGCGCGCGATGAGGATCGGCTTGAGGAAGTTGTCCACGCTCGAGACGGCGAGGAGCCCCCAGAGGACGAGGAAGACGGCCATGCCCGTTTCGCCCTGCGAGTAGAGCCAGATGGCGGACGGGCCCCAGACGAGGGGAGGTCCGATCGGGACGATCGAGAGGACGAAGACGAGTGTGCAGAGCATGAGGATGCCAGGCACGCCTGCGATCCAGAAGCCGATGCCTGCGACGACGGCCTGGCCGAGCGCGGTGCCCACGAGGCCGAAGACGACGGAACGGGTCGTGTTGACGAGGATCTTCGTGAGTTCGTTCGAGAGGTCGCCCGAGACGCGCTTCATCAGGGCCTGCACGCGGTCGGCGAACCAGGCGCCGTCGCGGTAGAAGAAGAACACGATGAAGGTGACGAGGGCGAGCTGCAGGAGGATGTTGCTCACGTTGACGGCTGCATTGAGAAGCGCGGCCGAGAGCGGCTCGAGGAGCTTCTGCATGGTGGTCGAGAGCGACGCGGGGTCGATCGCGAAGAGCAGCTGGTCGTGAAGCCAAGGGCCGATGCCCGGAATCTCGGAGATGGCGGGCGGAATCGTGAAGCCGCTGGCGATCCATTCGCGGATGACGGAGATGCCCTTGGGGATCTGCTGTGCGAGCGCGATGAGCAGGAAGCTCGACGGGATCAGCACGCCGATGATGAGCAGGAAGACCATCAGGAGCGCGGGCAGCGTCGTGGAGCCGCCCGCCGACGAACGGGCGCTCGCGAAGAGCGGCCATGTGACGACGGCGAGAATCGCCGCGATGACGATCGCTGTGAGGAACGGCTCGATGATGAAGTAGCAGCCGATCGAGACGGCCACGGCAAGTACGACGCGGATGAGCAGGTCGACGCGCTCGCTGAAGCTGAGCATGGAACGCAGCGTCTGCGGGCCGCGGTTGCGTTCGGCGGCGGGCGACTGGGCGTGGGGCTCAGGCTGGG
Source organism: Sutterella sp. KLE1602 (assembly GCF_001578585.1). Taxonomy (NCBI): domain Bacteria; kingdom Pseudomonadati; phylum Pseudomonadota; class Betaproteobacteria; order Burkholderiales; family Sutterellaceae; genus Sutterella; species Sutterella sp. KLE1602. The sequence continues at coordinate 19,178 of NZ_KQ968570.1, read as the reverse complement.
CCGCCTGCGCGGACGGACCGGGCTCCGCGCCCGTTCGGGTGTCGGGTTGGGTCATGATGGCCTCGGCGGTGCGGCTCAGTCGGCGACGGGCGGCTCGTCAAGATAGAAGCAGCCGTTGAGCGTGGTGCTCTTGACCGCCTGGGCGAGCGTCTCGATCGCGCTCATGCGCGTGAAGCTCTTGCGCCAGACCATGATGACGCGGCGCGAGGGCGACGGGCTCTTGAACGGGATCGTCTTGATGCTGTTGACGTTCGAGCGCAGATAGGGCACGCAGGAGGCGGGCAGCACGGTAATGCCGAGCCCCTGGGCGACCATGTGGCAGATCGTCTGCAGCGAGGAGCCCTCGACCGTGCGCTGGACGTCGGCGATGCCGATGTTGGCGCGCACGAGGTCCGGGCAGATGCCGATGATCTGGTCGCGGAAGCAGTGGCCGGCGCCGAGCAGAAGCATCGTCTGGTCGCGCAGTTCCTGCGGACCGATGTAGTTGCGGTTGACCCACGGATGGTGGGACGGAACGGCGACGACGAAGCTTTCCTGATAGAGGGCCTGGGTCATGAAGCCCGTGTCGGAGATCGTGTCGGCCATGATGGCGACGTCGATGGCGCCCGTGCGCAGCTGGGAGATGAGCTCGGTGGTGTACGTCTCCTCAAGGTAGACGGGCATCTTCGGGGCGAGCGTGGAGAGCTTCACGATGAGCTCGGGCATGAGGTACGGGGCGACCGTGTAGATCATGCCGAGGCGGATCGGGCCGGCGAGCGGATCCTGACCGCGCTTGGCGATCTCGGAGATGAGACGGCTTTCCTCGAGCACCTTCTGGGCCTGCTCGATGATGGCGGCGCCCACGGGCGTGATCGAGATGTCGGGCGTGCGGCGCTCGAAGATCGAGACGCCGAGCTCTTCCTCGAGCTTCTTGATGGCGACGGAAAGGGAGGGCTGACTCACGAAGCAGGATTCGGCGGCGCGGCCGAAGTGCCTTTCACGGGCCACCGCGATGACGTACTTGAGTTCGGTGAGAGTCATGATCAGGGATCCTTGTTTGTGGATTGTGTGAATATGTTAGTGCGGTTGCGGGACGTTTCGCAAAGGGCTCATGCGGCTAGGAATTCGCCAGCCGTCTTGAACCAGCGGGCCGCGTGCCTGAGGGCCGCATCCCTGTCCTTTTCGAGCCAGGCATCGGCCGTGCGGCGTGCGGCGGCAAGGAGCGCCTCGTCGCGATCGAGATCCGCAAAGCGTAGGAGCGGCGTGCCCGACTGGCGTTCGCCGAGGAATTCTCCGGGGCCGCGCATCTCGAGGTCGCGCCTCGCGATCTCGAAGCCGTCGGTCGTGTCCCTGATCGCCTTGAGGCGCTCCCATCCCGCGGGCGAGATGTCCTCGCCGAAAAGCAGGATGCAGGCGCTCTGGGCGGCGCCGCGGCCGACGCGGCCGCGAAGCTGGTGGAGTTGCGCGAGGCCGAAGCGCTCTGCGTGCTCGATCACCATCAGGGTTGCATTGGGAACGTCGACGCCCACCTCGATGACGGTGGTGGCGACGAGAATCTGGGTGAGGCCCGAGACGAAGTCCTGCATGACGGCATCCTTCTCGGCAGCGGGCATCGCACCGTGCACGAGGCCGACGGTGAGGTCGGGCAGGCGCTGCTGAAGGTCGTCGCGGCAGACGGTCGCGGGTGTGAGGTCGAGCTTGTCGCTTTCCTCGATGAGCGGACAGACCCAGTAGACCTGGCGGCCCTGCGCAACGACGCTCCTCACGACGGAAAGCACGTCGTCCTTGCGGGAGGTCTTCACGGTCTTGGTGACGACGGGCGTGCGGCCGGGCGGCAGCTCGTCGATGACCGAGACGTCGAGGTCCGCGAGGTAGCTCATGGCGAGCGTGCGCGGAATCGGGGTCGCGGAGAGCATCAGGAGGTGAGGGACGAGGGCGGACTCTGGGCGGGTGCGCAGCGCAAGTCGCTGGGCAACGCCGAAGCGGTGCTGCTCGTCGACGATCGCAAGCCCGAGGTTCGCGAATTTGACGCCTTCCTGAATGAGGGCGTGGGTGCCGATGACGATGCGTGCTTCGCCTGAGGCGACGGCCTCGAGCGCGGCATTCTTCTCCGCGGTCTTGAGGCGGCCCGTGAGCCAGGCGGTGCGGATGCCCAGAGGCTCGAGCCAGGCGGCGATCTTCCTGAAGTGCTGCTCGGCGAGGATCTCGGTGGGCGCCATGAGGGAGGCCTGATGACCCGAGGCCACGGCGCGCAGGGCGGCGAGCGCAGCTACGACGGTCTTGCCGCTGCCGACGTCGCCCTGAACGAGGCGGTGCATGGGACGGTTCGCGGCCAGATCGGCGAGGATCTCGTCCGTGACGCGGCGCTGGGCGTTCGTGAGGTTGAAGGGAAGCTGCGCAAGGAAGCAGCCGACCAGTTCGGCGTCGTCGCCCGCGAGCGGCGGGGCGGTGCGCTGAAAGGCCACGGCGCGCGATTCGCGCAGCGTGATCTGCTGGGCGAGGAGTTCGTCGAAGATGAGCCTGCGCCAGGCGGGGGCGGAGCGCTCCTGCAGACCGATGACGTCGGCGCCCGAGGGCGGCGTGTGGATGTAGGAGAGTGCTTCGCGAAGGCCGGGAAGGCCGAACTTCGTCCTGACCGCCTCGGGCACGAGGTCCGTGAGGTCCAGATCGAGCAGTGCGCGGTCGATGCGTTTGCGAAGCCATCGCTGCTGGATGCCTTCGCCTGCGGGGTAGACGGGCGTGAGCGCCTTGGGCAGTTCGGTCTCGGCAGCCTTGCCGGACTTGATGCGCGGATGCACCATCTCGAGCCCGCCGTAGTAGCCCTCGCGCGGCTCGCCGTAGAGGCGCACGGTGCTGCCGACGGCAAGCTGCTTCTGGATGGACGGGAAGTAGTGGAGGAAGCGGATCGTGATGCTGCCCGTCGAATCCTCGACGACGGCCTGAAGCTGCTGACCGCGGCCCGTGCGCACGAAGCGCTGGTCTGCGACGCGGCCCTCGATCTGGGCGTGCGTGTTCACGGCGAGCGAGCCGATGGGTGTGACGCTCGTCTCGTCCTCATAGCGAAGCGGGAGGTGAAGCGCAAAGTCCCAGTCGCGCACGAGCCCGAGCTTCTCGAGCCTGACGTCAAGGGGCGCGAGCTTCTCCTGACGGATGACGCCCGAGGCGCGCTCCTGCTGTTTCGGGGCGGCGGCCATGTTCTGCATATATACAAAGAGGGGGGATTGCCTTACGGCCTCGTCACCACGGCCTCGATCTCGACGCGGGCGGCCTTGGGAAGTGCGGCGACCGCGAAGCAGGAGCGGGCGGGATAGGGCTCGGACATGACTTCGGTCATCACCTTGTTGACCACGGCGAACTCGTTGATGTCTGCAAGGAAGATCGTCATCTTGACGGTGTTGCCGAGCGTGGTGCCCGCTGCGGCACAGATCGCCTCGAGATTGGCGAAGGCCTGTCGAGCCTGAGCCTCGACGCCCTCGGCAAGTGCGCCCGTTGCGGGCACTAGACCAAGCTGGCCCGACGTGAAGAGGAAGCCCTCGGCGAGCGTCGCCTGACTGTAGGCGCCGATGGCGGCGGGGGCGTTGTCGGTGTGGACGGGATTGACGGGCATGGTGGGTATCCTCCGAAGTCGGTGCGCGCATGTCGGGCGCGTTGCGGCGAAATCCGCTGAATGCCTATATTCTATCGGAAAATTTTGCACGATAGGGGGTGATTCTATCGGATTTGTTAAGGAACACTATAAAGCCTATGAGGAGGAAAAGTGAGTATAAATACGCAGAATTCCCTAGGCGAGACGGCCTACAACGAGATTAACATTTAAGGCATTTTAGGGGTTAACGTGTATTACTTGAGTGGTAGTACCTTGGGATAGGTTGGCGCGCAGTCCTAGGTAGGAGCCCGTTCGGGGGGCGCCGGAGGGCGGATCGGGCGAATGCTTGGGGAATCAGGAGAAGCGGGGCGATCAGAGATTTGAGGACCCTTGACTGAATCGTAAGAAAAAAAACAGAAACCTAGGGTTACCCCGAATGTTTCTGAGGTGGTAGTAGTAATAAACTGCGCGTGACTTAAGAAAAGCCGCCTTGGGTGTTTTGCCTAGTTCGAAAGAATCGATGCTGACACGGGTGACCGTAGAAATACGTAGCTTTTCGAGAAGGCAGATCGTAAAGATTGGGCAAAGTTTGACGCAGACGTCATCCTCCCGACTTTCCCGCTACCCGATTTCGGCAAAGCTGATATAAGGAATGCGGAGAAAGAAAGCGTTACTTTCTTGCTTCAAAGTCCGCCTCTTGAACGACTGCCGCAAGGTCGTGAAGAGGCCAGTTCAACTGAGTCGCACCAGGAGAACGGCGATTCAGGTGAATTGACGGAATCTGACCCCGTGCCGGGCAGGGCGGAACCCCAGTTTCGCTCTCGGCACATCGTCTTTGGATCTAGGAGACCATTGGAAATGAAAATTATCTACACCGACGTGCTCGTGATCGGTGGCGGTCTTGCCGGTCTGCGTATGGCCGTTGCTGCCAAGCGCCGTGGGCATGACTCGATCGTCCTGTCGCTGGTTCCGCCGAAGCGCAGCCATTCCAAGGCTGCTCAGGGCGGCATGCAGGCTTCGCTCGGCAACGTCATCAAGGGCGTCGGCGACAACGAAGACGTCCACTTCGGCGACACGGTCCGCGGCTCCGACTGGGGTGCTGACCAGGAAGTCGTCCGCATGTTCGTGAACACCTCCCCGAAGGCCGTGCGTGAGCTCGCTGCCTGGGGTGTGCCCTGGAGCCGCATCACCCCGGGTGATCGCCAGGTCATCATCAATGGTGAAAAGGTCACCATTACCGAACGCAAGGAAGCTGCCGGCCTCGTCGCCCAGCGTGACTTCGGCGGCACGAAGAAGTGGCGTACCTGCTACGTGTCCGACTGTACCGGTCACTCCATGCTCAACGCCGTTTCCGACCGCATCATCGCCGAACAGGTCCCGGTCATCGAACGCGTTGAAGCCCTCTCTCTGATTCACGACGGCAAGCGCTGCTACGGCGCCATCGTTCGCTGCCTCATCACGGGCGAACTCATGGCCTACGTGTCCAAGGCTACGGCCATCGCCACGGGCGGTGCCGGCCGTATCTATCGCGTGACGACGAACGCCGTCATCTGCGAAGGCACCGGCTACGACCTCGCTCTCGAAACGGGCGTCGCCTCCCTCGGCAACATGGAAGCCATCCAGTTCCACCCGACCGGCATCTTCCCCGCCGGCATTCTCGTCACGGAAGGTTGCCGTGGTGACGGCGGTCTGCTCCGCGACGTCGACGGCCACCGCTTCATGCCGGACGTCGAACCGGAAAAGAAGGAACTCGCCTCCCGCGACGTGGTTTCCCGCCGCATGGAAGAACGCATTGCCCAGGGCAAGGGTGTGAAGAGCCGCTTTGGCGAACACATCTGGCTCGACATCACGCTTCTTGGCGAACACCACATCAAGCACAAGCTGCGTGAAGTCTACGAAATCTGCCATTACTTCCTCGGCGTTGACCCGACGAAGGAATGGGTGCCCGTCCGTCCGGCCCAGCACTACACCATGGGTGGCGTGCGTACGAAGCCGACCGGCGAATCCCCGACGCTCAAGGGCCTCTTCGCTGCCGGCGAAGCCGCCTGCTGGGACATGCACGGCTTCAACCGCCTCGGCGGCAACTCCGTTGCTGAAACCGTCGTGGCCGGCATGATCGTCGGTGAATTCATCGCCGACTTCTGCGACAAGGCTGAAAACGGCATCGACATCCCGACGTCCCTCATCTACGGCGCTCTCGCCAAGGAAGAGGCTCGCCTGAAGTCCTTCATGAACAATGGCGGCTCTGAAAACGCCTATGAAATCCGCACCCGCATGCAGGAAATCATGACGACGAAGATCGGCATCTTCCGCAAGGGCGCTGACATGGAATCCGCCGTCGCTGAACTTGAAGAGCTCTACAAGCGCTCCTTCAAGGTGTCCGTCAAGGACGTGGTCGGCCCGAACCCCGAGCTCATCTACGCCTACCGTACCCAGAAGATGCTCCGCGTGGCCCTCTCCGTGGCCTACGGCGCTCTCAACCGCAAGGAATCCCGCGGCGCTCACTACCGCGAAGACTTCCCGGTTCGTAACGACATCGAATGGCTCAACCGTACGATCGCTACGTGGAAGGAAGGCGACACGCTGCCGACCCTCAACTACGAAAAGCTTGATATCAGCAAGATGGAACTTCCCCCGGGCTTCCGCGGCTACGGTGTGAAGAACTACATCGAAAATCCGGAATCGGCCAAGCGCCAGGCTGAAGTTGACGCTATCCGCGCCAAGATGGAAGCCGCCGGTGCCGACCGCTTCGCTATTCAGGACGCCCTCATGCCCTACCAGGATCTGCTGCCGAAGCGCCTCAAGGGCAAGAACGAACGCGTTGATGAACCGCTGAAAGACTAATTTTGGAGATTGACGTCAAAATGGCTGATATTCAACAGACCACCAACAAGCAGCACCGCATGCTCAAGATCAGCATCCTGCGCTTCAACCCGCAGGATCCTGAGAGCGTGCCGCACATGCAGACCTATGAGCTGGAAGAATCCGACTCGATGACGCTGTTCATTGCTCTCAATGAACTTCGCGACACCCAGGATCCGACGCTCCAGTTCGACTTCGTCTGCCGCGCCGGCATCTGCGGTTCCTGCGCCATGATGATCAACGGCAAGCCGGGTCTCGCCTGCCGTACGCTGACGCGTGACCTTCCGACGGAATTCACGCTCGCCCCGCTTCCCGCCTTCGAACTTATCGGCGACCTCTCGGTCAACACCGGCAAGTGGATGCGCAACATGTCCGAACGCATGGAAACGTGGGTTCACATGAAGGAAGAGGAAGTCGACCTTCGCAAGAAGGAAGTCCCGATGGACCCGCAGCTCGCCGAAGACATCTACGTTCTCGACCGCTGCGTGGAATGCGGCTGCTGTATCGCCGGTTGCGGTACGGTTCGCATCCGCCCGGACTTCGTCGGCGGCGTTGGCATCAACAAGATCGCCCGCTTCCGTCTCGACCCGCGCGACACGCGTAACGACGCCGACTACTACGATATCGTCGGTGACGAATCCGGCGTGTTCGGCTGCATGTCCCTCCTTGCCTGCCATGACTTCTGCCCGAAGGAACTTCCCCTGAAGACGCAGATCGCCTTCATCCGCCGCAAGATGGCTGAACAGGGCATGCGTGGTTACGACAAGGTTCTGCCGACCCAGAAAAAGGCTATTCCCATTAAGCCGGCTAGGCAGTAAAATGTAGGTCGTGAGAGGTGATCTTTTGGTTTGAGATCATTTGATCACCTCTTGCGGTTTCGACCCGTTTCCCGGGATCAGCGTTCAGGACCAAACATAACGCCCCGCGGGAAACACAAACGGTGAGGATCACCGGCAGAGAATTCTCTCTGTCTGGTCCGACCCGAATATTTGAGGAGCAAATAAAATGTCTCGTATTGAAAGCGACTTCCTTGGCGAACTCGAGATTCCGGATGAAGCCTACTACGGCGTCCAGACGATGCGTGGTAAGCACAACTTCAACATCACCGAAATGCCGATGTCCCAGGAACCGTTCTTCGCCATCGCCTACGGCTATGTGAAGAAGGCCTCCGTGATGACGAACAAGGAACTTGGCTGCATCCCGGCCGACGTCGCTGACGCCCTGATCTGGGCCTGCGATCAGATCATCGCTGGCAAGTACAACGACCAGTTCGTCACCGATTGGCTCCAGGGTGGCGCTGGCACGTCCACGAACATGAACTGCAACGAAGTGCTCTGCAACCTCGCTTGCGAACACCTCGGCCTCCCGAAGGGCGACAAGAAGGTCTCCCCGAACGACCACGCCAACTTCGGTCAGTCCACGAACGACTCCTACCCGACGGCCTTCCACCTGTCCCTGATCCTTCGCTCCAACGTCCTTCTCAAGGCTGTTGAAGACCTCGTCGCTTCCTTCTACAAGAAGGCTGAAGAAACCAAGGACGTTCTCAAGATGGGCCGTACCCACCTTCAGGACGCCGTTCCGATGTCCTTCGGTCAGGAATTCCACGGCTGGGGCTTCACCATCGCCGACGAAATCAAGACGATCAAGGAAGCTCAGGAACACCTCAAGGTTGTCAACCTCGGCGCTACCGCCATCGGCACGACCGTGACGACGCATCCGGAGTTCCCGGCCAAGGCTGTCAAGCACCTCGCTGAAATCACCGGCATCGACTTCCGCAACAGCGAAGACCTCATCGCTGCTACGTCCGACTGCGGCTCCTACGTTGCTCTCTCTTCCGCTGTGAAGAGCCTCGCCGTCAAGCTCACGAAGGTCTGCAACGACCTCCGTCTCCTCGCTTCCGGTCCGCGTACGGGTCTCTCCGAGCTCATCCTTCCGCAGCTCCAGCCGGGTTCCTCCATCATGCCGGGCAAGGTCAACCCCGTGATCCCGGAAGTCACCAACCAGGCTGCCTTCCTCGCCATTGGTCTCGACACGACGGTCATGCTCGCCTCTTCCGCCGGCCAGCTCGAACTGAACGTCATGGAACCGGTCATTACGTTCGCCCTCTACATGCAGATGAAGGTCATGACGAATGCCTGCAACCATCTGCGTGAAAAGTGCATCGACGGTATCGTCGTGAACGCCGAACACTGCAAGGATCTCGTCATGGGTTCCCTCGGCATCATCACGATCCTGAAGCCGCACTTCGGCTACAAGCCCTGCGCCAACATCGCTCGTGAAGGCTTCCTCACCGGCAAGTCCCTCCACCAGCTCGTTGTCGAAGAAAAGCAGATGCTTACCCAGGAACAGTGGGACAAGGTCTTCACGTACGAAAACCTCATCAACCCGAAGTTCGAAAAGTAAGAGAATAAAGTCTGGATCCAGGCCGCTCTGAAAAAGGGTGGTCCCGGACAAAAAAAACGAAGCACTCCGGTTTGGGCTCCTGCCCAAGCCGGATTGCTTCGATTAACCAACCAAAGAAAAGAGAGGATTCAAAAGCGGCTCCCGCCGTTTTTGAAGCTAATATGGACTTCATCACCCTTCTCCAGTTCGTGGTCGTTCTCGCCGCGATCTTCCTCGGTGTCCGCCTTGGCGGCATCGGCATTGGCTACGTCGGCGGCGCCGGCGTTCTCGTCCTCGGCCTTGGCTTCGGCATGAAGCCGGGTAATGTGCCCTGGGACGTGATTCTCATCATCGCTTCCGTGATTGCCGCTATTGCTGCCATGCAGCTCGCCGGCGGTCTCGACTACCTCGTTCGCATCGCTGAACGCGTCCTCCGTCGCAACCCGAAGCAGATCAACTATCTCGCTCCGGTCGTGACCTATGTGCTTACGCTCTTCGCCGGCACGGGCCACACCGCCTTCTCGATGATCCCGGTTATCGTTGAAGTCGCCAAGGAACAGAACATCCGTCCGGCTGTTCCGCTTTCCATCGCTGTGGTTGCCTCCCAGATCGCCATTACGGCCTCCCCGGTTTCCGCCGCTGTGATCTACATGTCCGGCGTGCTTGAAAAGTTCGGCTGGTCCTACCCCGCCCTGCTCGGCATCTGGATCGTCACGACGTTCGCCGGCTGCATGCTTACGGCCTTCATCATGACGCTCATCTCCAACATGGACCTGAGCTCTGACCCGGTCTACAAGGAACGCCTTGCAAAGGGTCTCGTCAAGGCCCCGAACGCTGCTGAAAAGAAGGAACTCCCGGCCGGCGCCAAGACGTCCGTCCTTATCTTCCTCCTCGGCGTTCTCTGCGTTGTCTTCTACGCCTCCGCCATCTCCCCGGCTGTTGGCCTGATCTCCCCGGTCGTTGTGCCGCGTGACGCCGCTATCTGGTGCTTCATGTTCATCATCGCCACGCTGATCTCCTTCTGCTGCAAGATCGACATCAACAAGATCGGTCAGTCTTCCGTCTTCCAGTCCGGCATGATCGCCTGCATCTGCGTGTTCGGCGTGGCTTGGCTCGGTGACACGTTCGTTTCCGGCCACTCCGCTGAAATCAAGGCCATGGCTGCTGACTCCGTTGCCCAGTATCCGGCTCTCCTCGCTGTGGTGTTCTTCATTGCCGCCATGCTCCTGTACTCCCAGGCTGCTACGGCCAAGGCCATCACCCCGGCCATCGTCGCCGCTCTCGGCATCACCGCTGCCAACCCGGGCGACTCCTACATGCTGGTCGCTTCCTTCGCCGCTGTGTCCGCCCTGTTCGTTCTCCCGACGTACCCGACCCTCCTCGGCGCCGTCCAGATGGACTACACGGGTTCCACCCGCATCGGCAAGTGGGTCTTCAACCACTCCTTCTTCATCCCGGGCGTCATCGCCATCGTCATTTCCGTCGCTCTCGGCTTCGTTGCCTGCAGCCTCTTCTAATGACTTCGGGATCTGCCGCTCAGCTTGCCTGATCGGCTGACAAAGAAAACACGGGCTCCAATCCTTCGGGATCGGGGCCCGTTTTTCATGGGCGGTTCGTCCGTTCCAAAAACAAGGCCCCGCTGCGCACAATGTCGCAGCGGGGCCTTGCCGTCAGATGAGTCCGACTGCTCAGCGGGCGGGATTGGCGAGGCGCTCAAACGCCCAGGGATCGCTCACGAGGGACGGGGTCCTCGTGAAGGAGAGGGCCCTGCGGGTGCGGAATTCGAATTCGGGCCAGTGAGCCTTCTGCGTCTTCGCGAACTCAACCCACGAGGAATGCATGGCGTAGGCGAGGGACCTCGGAGCGTCGGCACCGTTCGACTTGAGGGAGCGGGGCGCATCGAGGTTGTCGAAGACGAACGGAACGTCGTTCGAGTGGGCGGCTCCGATGGGAACGCCGCTCTTTCCTTCGACGGGACTCTCCCAGTCAAAGCTGTAGGCCCAGACCGTCGCGCCGCCCCTGCGCAGGGATTCCATGAGCCGCACGCACGGCATGCGGAAGATGATGTCGCTCTGGATCTGGGCGAATATGTCGCCCGGCGTCGAGCCCCTGCCTGCACGGCGGTAGGCTTCGGGCAGATCGGCGGAAAGCCCGGCGTTGACGCAGAGCGCCTTCACCGCAGCTTCGTTCACCTTGGCGATGAGGCCGTTGGGAACGATGTAGTGTCTCCACTCGGAACGGGTGGAACCGCTGATCACGGCGAGACCCTCGCACGCGCCGGCAGCGATGGCGTCCACGGGACGCACCGGCATGAAGTCGTCGCCCACGTATGCCTTGAAGAGCGCGATGTTGCCGTTGGTGCTCCGGGCCCATGCGGCGTTCTTCGCGAGCCTGCCCGCAAGCGATCCGAAGGCCGCAAGGCTTTCATTGGGTATCTTCAGCATGGCTTCGCGGGTGGGTTCGCAGCCGATGGCGTCGCAGACGAGCTTTGCGGCTTCCTCGGCCTGGGCAGCATCCCGCCACTGTGCGACGGCTGACGGACTCTGGATGACGGCACCTGCCAGCAGTCCCTTCGTGTACGGAGAGGCGATCACGTCGACGAGGTGGGTGCCGCCCGCCGACTGGCCGAAGGCCGTGATCTTGTCGGGGTCTCCGCCGAAGGCCGCGATGTTGGCCTTGACCCATCGCAGGCCTTCGAGAATATCGCGGTTGCCGTTGCCTGAGTCTCCGCCCCTGAGCTTGAGGAAGCCGTCGACGTTCACGCGGTAGGCGAGGGTGACGAGCACGACGCCGTCACGGGCGAAGTTCGTGCCGTCGAAACGTTCGTCGTTCTGGGCACAGCTGATCGATCCGCCGCCCGGCACCCAGACCATGACGGGAAGGTTCTCACCCGCCTTCGGCGCCCAGATGTTCAGGCAGAGCGGACCGTCGCCGCCCACCATCTTCTTCTCGACATTCTTGTCGGGATTGGGCTGGAGCGGAATGCTGCCGTGCTTCAGGCAGTCCATGACGCCCTCGTGCGCGCCGTAGGGTTCGGGTTTCAGGTAGCGGCGCACGGGCTCGTAAGGATTTTTGATGAAGGGAATGCCGAGCCAGCGGCGCACGCCCGTGCCATCAAGCACGCAGCCCCTGTAGGCACCCGTCGGCGCCACGGCGGTCACGTGGGCGGACGCACCTTCGGGGAGCGTCGCAACGGTTCCGGCGGGTTCGGACTTAGGGGCGGCAGCACAGCCCGTCAGAAGGGCGGGGGCGATCGTGACGGAGCCCGCAGTTGCGGCGGCTCCGATGAGTTGTCTTCTTTGCATGGTCTTGGATCTCATGAGGAGCGGCGAGGGGAGGAGCCTGACGCCGTCCGGTCGTTGATGGTTTCCGTCCATTTTAGAAATGTGCGCCTGTTCAGACGGGCCTAATCATTGCAGGCTTGCGCGCGGGCAAGTTACGCGCGTAAGCCGAACAATTCAGATGTCGGGACGGGCGGATCAACAAGAAAAAAGGCCCCGCGGGTGTCCGCGGGGCCTGATGTCTGATGGTGCCGGAAACGGGGGTCGAACCCGTACGCAATTTTGTTGCGGCGGATTTTAAGTCCGCTACGTCTACCAATTCCGTCATTCCGGCACCGAAGCCGATGCTTCGGACGCTCTCTGGATTTTCGGAGCGTACATACGAAAAAAGGAAGCCTGCCGCTTCCTTTTCTCTTGAATTCTGGAGCGGGAGACGAGTCTCGAACTCGCGACCTCAACCTTGGCAAGGTTGCGCTCTACCAACTGAGCTACTCCCGCAGATGTCTGGAGGCGCGAGGCGGAATCGAACCGCCGTGAACGGATTTGCAATCCGGTGCATAGCCACTTTGCTATCGCGCCATCCTGGAGCGGGAGACGAGTCTCGAACTCGCGACC
>NZ_KQ968570.1:0-6373 GCF_001578585.1 Sutterella sp. KLE1602 | reverse complement strand
AGGTTGCGCTCTACCAACTGAGCTACTCCCGCATCTGAGAAGTCGTATTTTACATAGGTTTTTGGAAATGTCAAGAATTCCTCAAAAAAAATCAAGACCTAAAACCATTCCGCCCCTCGGACCTCCGAAGGCTCTCCTCATTCACCCTTCAGCAGACTTCGTCAAAGACAACATCATGCAGTTTGGAAAAACGGCCGCTGCCCTTGCGTCGCTCCTCGCCGCAGGCACCTGTGCCGCTGCAGGCGTCAAGGTCTACGGCGCCATCGACACCGGCCTCACCTACAAGCACGTCGCCGAGAGCGGCGGCAACAGCCTGGAAATGACTTCGGGCAACTTCGCCGGTTCCCGCCTCGGCCTCAAATGCTCCGAAGACCTGGGCAACGGCCTCTCCGTCGGCTTCATTCTTGAAAACGGCTCCAGCTCCGACAGCGGCGCGCTCGGCAAGGACGGCTCGATCTTCAACCGCGAGTCGCAGATCTATCTCAAGACCCGCTTCGGCACGTCGCGGTTGGCATAGAGAATCTGACCGTAGAACCAATTGGCCGTCATCTCGGGGAACGTGCGGGTGCAAAGCGATGCCTTCTGAGCGGCACGCGCCGTCTTGAAGGCGGCCGCCGGATCGTTTTCCATAACCAGCTGCCGCATGGCCGTGAGAATCATCCGGGGCCAGTCATCGTGCATGGTGCCCACGTAGGCCCAAGGGCTTTCGGAAAGCCAGAAGCCGTTGCGAAGAGAATAAAGCCTATTGATGGTTGACCTCGGCGTGCACGCCTGAATCAAGCCGAGTTGCTTGGCCGGCAATTCGACCGAAAAGATCCCGGTCGCCGTCAAGTCGAAGCTCTTCTTTGCGAGCCACTCAGCCCACTCATTCATCACCTCATCGGGCAGGATGACGAACATGGGCCTGAACTTCGGATCCTCCAACCAAGCCTTGATCGTCTTCTTGAAGCTTAAGGGCCGTCCGGCTCGTCCATCAGCTTCCGAATCCCGGCGGTCTGATCTTCGACGGACTTGCCGTTCTTGAGGTCCGCACAGGCAGTGAAAATGCCGAACATGACATCAACAACATGAATGGCATTGCGATTGACCCTGGCGTACCTCTCGCCGCGCCTTTGGACTTCGGCCTTGAAAATCTCGTGCGGATAACGAGCGCCCATCTCCCAAAAGAAGTCTTCCGTGGGTAGGATGTCGAAGCCCTTGTTGTAGCGCGAAATCAACTCCATCCAGCCTGCCTTCTTCCAGTCGTTGAGCAGCTTTTTGACCCTCTCCTTCGTAATCTCGCGCAACTCGACTTGGCGTCCGTAGTCAATGGTGTCGAACCAGCTGTAGGAAAAAAACAGTCGAGAAGCAGTTGTTCTTCGGGATGCGTGATGGTTGGCGCGGGGCGGTTCTCCTGATGGGTTCTTACGGCCAATGTTCGGGCTTCATGCGGCCTAGGTTCGCGCAGATGCTTTCGGCTCGGATGCTGTCGGCGCAGGCGCGCTCTTGACTATGCGGAAGTCTACCCTCAAGAAGGGCAGATCCAGACGATTGACGTACCGTTTTAGAGAAATTCACGAAGACCGTCTGCTGAAAGTTGTCGAGCCGCACCATGTCTTCCTTCGAAAGCTCAAGGCCGAAGACATTGATGGGGAGATCTACAAAAGTTGAGAGGCGGCTTCGGTTGTGGAGGAGATGTATTTCAGCTCGACTTGGTAGACTGAAACTTTTGAGGACATGAGGGAGCTCAGGCATGGCCAGACGCGTACAGTTCGGCACGACATGGTGGGGAAAGCAGTGGATCGACGCACTCACGCATTTGGATTATGAGAACAGGCTGCCCCGTGGGCGCACCTACTACAACACGGGGCGCATCGACGACATGCAGTTCAATCCCGCGAAGCTCAGGGTCGAGGCGATTGCGCATGGCAGCGCCTACTCGCCCTACGAGGTTGCGATTGACTTGAAGCCCTTGCCGTCCGAGGACGTCACGAGGCTCGTCGATGCTGTTGCCGAGAGGCCCGCGCTGCTTGCGAAGCTTCTCGAGGGCGAGCTCGACCCCGAGGTCGGCGAGATTGCAGCGGAGCTCGGCATCAGCCTCTTCCCGCAGTCGTGGAGGGAGTTCCGCATGTCCTGCTCGTGTCCCGACGATGCGGTTCCCTGCAAGCATATTGCGGGTGTCTACTACGGAATGGTGAAGACGATAGACGCGGACCCGATGTGGGTCTTCCACTTCAGGGGCGTTGATCTGCCCGGACTTCTGCGCGATCGCGGTATCGATCTTGACAAGTCCGTCTCGCTGTTCGAGCCGGATCCTCTTGTCTGGCTTGCGCTCGCCGATCCCAAGGGGGAGGCAGAAGAGGGGGACGGCGAAGCGCTCCCTCTGCTCGAGGAAATTGAGGGCGGATATCTCAAGCGCCTCGCGTCGCTTCTGCCCGCATCGGTCGAGGGCGGGAAGGCGCTTTCACGCTACCGCTATGAAAAGCTCGTCGCCCCCGTGATGAGCAGGTCCCGTTCCCACGAAGGTCAGGGGCATGACGTTGACGAGCTCTGGAACAAGTTCCAGTCCGCCTTCTCAGGTGGACGCGTGCTGCCGGAACTTCTCTGGGCGGACGGTCGCTTCATGATGTCGCTTCGCATACCGCGCGGCCGCAGTCTCGATGCGTCGATGATGGACCGGGGCCGCCTCATCATCTCGCTCTCCGAGCTCGACGGGCGCACGCCCGCGTCCGCCCCCGGTCTCGAACCCTGGAGCCGAGTCGCGAAGGCCGCCGTCATGCTCCTGAGGCAGGGGGCTGCGGTCCCCGTGCTCGTGCACCTCAAGACGGAAGGTCGCGACAAGGTGGCGGCGATGTGGATGCCTGCGATGCAGGCGGTTGGCGTGCGCAGGTTCGTCGAGGAGACGGGCGCGATTCTCTCGAAGGATGTTCTCGGCATATTCAAGAAGAGCGGGTGCCCGCTCGCACAATCCACGCGGACCGGCAGGCTCTTTACGCTTCTCTCCGTGCTGATGACCGAATATGTCGAATTCTCGGCGCGCGTGCCTTCGACCTTTGCGGGCGATCCGCTTTACGCCCTGATGGCCAGGCCCCTGAGCTCGGCGCTCGATTACGGCATCGCCCAAGCCGACATTACGCTCATGCGCAAGTTCCTCAAGCCGTTCTCGCTCGCCTTCATGCAGCTCTCCTGGGTTCCCGTCATGACGGTCCGCACTGCGAAGAACGGCAACGTGACGGTTAATCTCGGCGTCCTTCCCCGCAACGCCGGTCCCAAGGCGCGTCCCGTGCTCTACAGGGACGTGCTCAAGGAGGAGAAGTTCGAGGCCGACCGTCTGGCGATCCTTTCCGTCTTCGAATCCCTCGCCGTCTACTGCAACGAGCTCAGGGCAGTGCTCGACTCAAAGGGCAAGCCGGCGACGCTCCCGAAGGACGGACTGCGCGACTTTCTCTTTGACGCCGTGCCTTCGCTCGAGTTGCTCGGCGCCCGCGTCATGCTCCCCAAGAGCCTCAGCAATCTCCTCAAGCCGAAGCTGTCCGTCTCCATGTCGGGCAGCACGGGCAAGGGTATGATCACGAAGGAGTCCGTCGGAAGCTTTGACTGGAAGGTGTCTCTGGGAGAGCGGGTGCTCACCAAGGAAGAATTTGAGGCTGTCATGGCTCATGTGGGAGAGGTCATTCCCTTCAATGACGAGTTCGTGTATCTCGATCCCGAAGTGCTCAGAAAGCTGAAGGCGAAGGTCGACTTCATGGAGAGTGCGGGATATCTCGACATGATGAAGGCCGTCTATACGGGCGAACTCGACGACGGCACGGCCGTCTCGGTTCCCGACGACCTGATTGAGCGCACCCGTGAGTTCGGGCGCGTGGATTCGATTCCGCTGCCTTCGGGCCTCAACGCGGTGCTGCGCCCCTATCAGGAAAGAGGCTATTCGTGGCTCATGAGAAACCTGATGCTCGGACTCGGCGCCCTCATTGCCGACGACATGGGCCTCGGGAAGACGCTGCAGGTCATCACGACGCTTCTAGCCATGAAGGAGCGAGGCGAGTTTGCGAAGGAAAAGGCGATCGCGATCGTGCCCGCCACCCTGATGACAAACTGGATGCGTGAGATCGAGCGCTTCGCGCCCGGCCTCACTGCATCCGTCTACCACGGCTCGGCCAGGCAGCTTGCGCCCGTCGAGGAGCGGCCCGACGTGACGATCACGACCTACGGCACCTTCAAGCGCGATGCGGCGGTCCTTGGGGCCGAGACTTGGAGACTGATGGTGCTCGACGAGGCGCAGGCCGTCAAGAACACGGGCTCCGGCATCACGCAGGCGGTTCGTGACTTCCCCGCCAGACAGGTGATCGCCATGAGCGGGACGCCCGTGGAGAACAGGCTGATGGAGTACTGGTCGCTCCTGTCGATCGTGCAGCCCGGCATCCTCGGCACCCAGGACGAATTCATGAAGTCCTTCGCCAAGCCCATCGAGACGGACAGGAACGAGCGTGCGCTCGAGGCCTTCCGCCTGGTGACCGCTCCCTTCATGCTCAGGCGCCTCAAGACCGACAAGTCGATCATCTCGGATCTGCCCGACAGGGTGGTCTGCGACCGCTACGTCGATCTCACGCCCGAGCAGGCCGCACTCTACAAGACGACGCTCGACTACTGGATGAAGAAGCTTGAGGGGCTCGGACAGGAGGACGGCATGAAGAGGTCGAGCATGCTGCTGAGCCTCATCACGGCCCTCAAGCAGATCTGCAACTCCCCGTCCCTTTATGAAAAGAGGCACCCGCGGCTTCCCGACAGCGGCAAGGCCGACTCGCTCTTCGAGCTTGTCGAGGAGTGCAGGGAGAACGGGCGCAAGATGCTCGTCTTCACGCAGTACGCCGAGATGGGCGAGAGGTTGCAGGACTGGTTCGAGAAGGCGACGGGCGTCAGGCCCGACTTCCTCCATGGTGGCGTCTCCATCGCGAAGCGCGCCGAGATGGTAGACCGCTTCCAGAACGATCCCGCGGACGCCCTTCTCATCATCTCGCTCAAGGCGGGCGGCACGGGCCTCAACCTGACGGCGGCCTCCGTCGTCGTGCACTACGACCTGTGGTGGAACCCCGCCGTCGAGAATCAGGCGACCGACCGCGCCTTCCGCATCGGCCAGTGCAGGGATGTGCTCGTCTACCGCTTCCTCTGCGCGGGGACCTTCGAGGAACGCATCAACGACATGCTCGAGCGCAAGCGTGAGCTCGCCGACCTGACGGTTGCGACAGGCGAAGGCTGGGTGGGCGATCTGAGTACGGACGAGCTAAAGGCGCTCTTCCGCCTCGAATCGCCTGAAAACGCCTGAAAAAGGATCTTCGAATACCGTGTTTATGGTATTTTTCGTTTTTTTGGGAAGAGTGCTCTTGCCAATCCCGAAAAACTGTGTAAAATTCAAATCCTTCGCAGGACGAATGCGGGAGTAGCTCAGTTGGTAGAGCGCAACCTTGCCAAGGTTGAGGTCGCGAGTTCGAGACTCGTCTCCCGCTCCATTATCTCTTTGAGAGGGTGTGGGTTCTGTCAAAAAATGCGGGAGTAGCTCAGTTGGTAGAGCGCAACCTTGCCAAGGTTGAGGTCGCGAGTTCGAGACTCGTCTCCCGCTCCAGGTTTCAGAGGAAAGGGGAAGCGTGATGCCTCCCCTTTTTTCATGCGCATCCGAAACGCAAATCAAAAAAAATGCGTTAGACAGATGCCAACCTTCGGCGAATTTGGTAAAATTCGCCACTTTCCACGATGGGATACGGTTTCGACTGAACTGCCGCCACGGGTGGTTGGTTGTGCCGGCCCCTTCAAACGGTTGATTGCCAACGGTTTGAAAGCGTCCCGACGCGGAGATTTTTCCGGAAGTCTGCAGGTTAGTTATCGAGTGCCGTCCTGCAGACCACTCGTAATGTCACTCGTTTTGTATACGTGGGGTTTGCCATGGCTGTTCAGCAGAACAAGAAATCCACCAACAAGCGCGGTAATCATCGTGCTCACGACTTTTTGACCAACCCGCCCACCGCGATCGAAGCTACGACCGGTGAAGTGCATCGCCGTCACCACATCAGCCCGACCGGTTTCTACCGCGGCAAGAAGGTGATTGCGACGAAGGCTGACGAATAATTAACGTCTGCCGGTCTTTTCGACAAAGAAGCTTCCTTCCGAAGCCGTTGGCAGCGCCATGCCGTCCGGCAAGTCTTTGCGCGCAGGATGCAACGCGCGAACCCCACGGTGAGTGACAGATCAAGCTGACTCGCGTGAAGGTTTCAAGGATTAGGCTCCACTGCAGCTTGCATCGGAAGACGTTGAAAAGATCGTCGAAGTCATAGAAAGAGGGATCCGTCAAGACGGGTCCCTTTTTTTAGGTTCATCTCGGAAGTCCGTGGAACGCGGCCTT
>NZ_KQ968569.1:0-2172 GCF_001578585.1 Sutterella sp. KLE1602 | reverse complement strand
CATTGAAATGAGAGGCTTGCGGCGCACGGGTTCTATGGAAAAGAGAGCTCCAAGCCGCCTCAAGCTGAAAAAGGGCCGCGCACTGCGCGGCCCTCATGCATTTTGCCGTCTGAATTCTCCAGGCTTCGTCTACGCCAGATAGTCCCAGGCGGTCTTCACGAAGAGGATGGCGAGCACCGTGAGAATGATGGGGCGCACGATCCTGCCGCCGTTCTTCATCACGAGGCCCGAGCCGATGTAGTGGCCCGTGATGCCGAAGCATCCGGCAAGGGCGCCGAGCACCCAGTCGACGTGGCCCGTGGCCGCGTAGAGCACGAGGGCGGCGATGCCGCTCGAGAAGTTGACGATCTTCATCTGGCCCGCCGCGTCGCGAACGCCGAGCTTGGCTGCTGCCGCAAAGCCGAGCAGCATGAAGGTGCCCGCGCCGGGACCGTAGAAGCCGTCATAGGCGCCGCAGGCAAAAGAGACGAGGCCGAGCATGAGCCAGCGCTTCTTCTGCTCCATCTCCTCGCCGTCGGGCGAGAGCGTCTTGTCGCGCATCACGAGGAAGGCCGCGACGGGAAGACAGAGCACGAGGATGATCTGGAAGACCGAGGGCGGCACCATGAGCGCGATGCGCGCGCCCACAAGGCTGCCCACAAAGGCGGAAAGGACGGGGACTACGGACATCTTCAGGTCGATGAAGCCGCCGCGGTAGAGGCGCACTGTCGAGATGGCCATGCCCATGGCGCTTGAAAGCTTGTTCGTGCCGATGGCCATGTGGGGCGGAACGCCCGCGAGCAGATAGCCCGGCAGCGTGATGAGCCCGCCGCCTCCCGCAATGGAGTCGACGAGGCCCCCCAGAAAGACGAGCGGGCAGACGATGAGCAGTGTGGTGAGATCGGGAAGCATGGCCTGAGCCTGAATATGAGGTCCGTTTTTGGTGGCAATTTCGAAATGGATGCGAAATTCTACTCTGCCCGCGCGACCCTCATGATCAGATCCGCGACTTTTTCGCGAATTCCCCTGCCATGCATCACTCGTTGAATTCAGGCCGCGACACGCGCCCTAGCGCCCTCGGAGGGCCGCTCGGCAAAGTTCCGCATGTGCATGGCCTGACATCCCAGGCGAAACGCGTGCGCCTTGAAAGCGGCAGCGCGCCGTGGCCTGACGCCGTGGCCTGAGTATAATTCCCATTTTGAGCGTGGGACAAGTGTTTCGAAACGACCAAGCAAAAGGAGGGAATTCGGATGCTGGATTTGTCTACGGCTCGGTTTGCTTTTCTGGGTTTCGGGAACATGGCCATGGCGATGGCCGACGGCACCGTCATCGATGCGCTCGAAGTGATAGAAACCCGTGCGAAGTTGAGGATGATTGATGGCGCATAATCTTTTGACTCGCCGCCGACTCATTGGCGCGGCGGGCCTCGGCATGGCCGGGATCGTGTCCGGGCCGCTTCGAGCGGCCGTCAAGCCCGCATTTCGCTGGCAGGACGAGGCGGCAGGCGCGGCGGCGCCGATTGCGGCCGCCTGTGTAAACCATCCATTCGTGAGGGGACTCGCCGATGGGTCGCTCTCCGAGGAGCGCTTTCTCTATTATCTCGGACAGAACATCCATTATCTCGTCAACTATCGCCGCGCTCTCTCGGCGCTCGCAAAGCGCCTGAAGAATCCCGCCCATCGCCGCCAGTTCGAGGCATGGGCCGAAGAGACGGCAGCGACGGAGCGCTATACGCGCGACTGCTTCATACGCGCGAACCCTAAGCAGCCCGACGTGCTTCCGATTTCGCCAACGACCCAACTCTACATGGGCTGGGAGGCACAGGCCGCAAGCTTTCTGCCCGTGCATGAGGCAGTCGGTGCGATGCTGCCGTGCTTTTGGAGCTACGGTGAGGTCGGCCGCTTTGTCGCGCGAACGAAGAAGACCGAGGACAATCCGTATGCCGAGTGGATCGCCGGCTACGGCGACCCGGCATATGCCGGTACTGTGGATCGCGCGATGGGAATTGGAAGCGAGATCGCCGAAACGCTCAAGACCGAAGAGCGCTTAGCCATGACGGCCGCATTCCTGCGGTCGAACCGCCTCGAATGGATGTTCTGGGATGCCGCCTGGCGCCTGGAAGCCTGGCCACCGATCCACTGAGATGCGGGCGTTCCACCCCGTCAATAACCCCCGCCTAAAGGCGGAGGCTTC
>NZ_KQ968568.1:17062-29182 GCF_001578585.1 Sutterella sp. KLE1602 | reverse complement strand
AAGACAGAGGTTTCCGCGCCGAATTTCTATGAAACACTTCCGTCCGCTCGCCGTCATGCTCATGAGTGCGATCCTCGCAGCTGGCACGGCCGCTGCCGCCGACGGCAAGTTCGGCGCCGACCGCCACGCCGCCATGGGTCTGACGTGCGAAGCCTGCCACGGCCCCGACAAGGCCAATCCCGCCACGCCCGACATCAAGACGTGCACGCAGTGCCACAACACGAAGGACCTCGTTGAGAAGACGAAGGACGTCAAGCCGACGAATCCGCACGTCTCCCCGCATTATCAGGACCAGCTTGACTGCACGAACTGCCACTACATGCACGGCGAAACGGAGAACTTCTGCGACCAGTGCCATCAGTTCGGCTTCAAGGTGCCGTAAGCCGCAACCGGTTCCTTCAGGTTCCTTCAGAAACATCCAGCCGTCCGAGTCGACCGATTCGGGCGGCTTTTCAGTTCATGCATGCCGCTCATGAAGCCATGACCGCCATTCCTTCCTGAAGGAGAAGGACGCGGGGGAATCGTAGTTTTCAAACCTTCTGTAAGATATCAGAACACGGTTTCAAAACAAGAACAGGAGTCAGGATGATGATCCTCGCAAGAACGGAGCTCGCGACCATTGACGCACTCAGGGCCTCGGGTGAGGAGCCCGAGCGGATCCTCGAGCTCATCGAGAGCATCGTGAACAAGGGCATTGATACCGGTCGCTTCGACATGTGCCACGTCGAGACCGATCCGGAAGCCGCACTCAGACTCGCAGAGGCACTGCTCGGCACCAACAGGTATCCCGCCTTCGCGCGCGCGATGAGAATTCTTGAGGCGGTGACGCCGTACGTGGAGGACCGGTCCGACGGCATGCTTCTGTTCACGCTCTCGACGATCGCGCGCTTGCTCTGCGGCCGACCCTTTGATGCAGCGGGCCGCGCCGTCTCCGGGATCGGCGAAGACGAAAGGGACGTCCGCCTTCTTTATCTGCTCGGCATTCTTCGCGCAGGCGAGGGACGCTTTGACGAGGCCCGCGAATGGCTTCTGCGCGCCGATGTCGAGAGTCCCGATGATCCCGTCATCCTTCACGCCCTCGAGCTCGTGGCGGCACGCGAATCGCTTGAGCGCATCCTTCTCACCCGCCCGCTCTGGGAGGACGGAGACCTTGACCACACGGCGCCGGGAACTCCGGAGCGCGCCCTTCGCATGGCCTGCGTCGAGCTCGATCCCGACGGGTACGCAGACGCCCTGATCGCGCTCAACGCCACGGGGCTCGAACTCGACGACGAGAGCTTCCTGCGCATGGAGGTCGAGCTCTCCGGCCACGCCGTGCCGTTCGTTTTCGAGATGAACCACGCGGGCCTCTCGAAGATGGATCCCGCCTGGCTCGCCCGTCTTGTCGAATCGGTCTCCGACGTGCTTGAGCATGCGAAGGCCGCTCCCGAGCACCTCGTAGAAGTCCGCGCAAGACTCGACAGGAGCGTGCGCCTCGTGCTCACCAAGCCCGAGCCCGACACGACGCGGCCCTCCGCGATCGACTATTCCTTTGAAGTCCCCTTGCGCTGTCCGCGGCTCGAGGGCCGTCTCGACACAGGACCCGAGGAGGCCGCCGTCCTCAAGCACCTGCGCGCCCTTGACCTGCGCGGCAACTTCGACGAAATCATCAGGCGCCTCGAGGCCGTCCAGAAGGAGAAGTTCACGCCGCTCTATGCCTTCGAACTCGCCCGCGCGATCGCCAACCGAAGCGAATCCGGGAAGGACGACCTGAAAAGGGCGCTTGCGCTGCTCGAGGGTCTGGACGACCGGACCGAAGGCCGCTGGGAGACGCTCTTCTGCCGAGCCTTCCTCAACCTGAGGCTCGGCCAGAGGCGCGCGGCCCTCAAGTGCTTCAAGGCCTGCGCGGGCATTAGGCCCGACGACGAGGTGGTCGACTTCTTCGTCGAGGTCTGCAAGCGCGGTCTCTCGCAGCCCACGATTGAAAAGCCCTTCAGGGTCCGCGCGGACGAGGTCTGGGCGGCGCTTGAAGCGCAGGCGACCGAGCTCGAAGACGCGTTTGATTCCGTCACGGACGCCGACGAGGTCGAAAAACGCCTTGCGGCCATCCTCGAGCCCGTCTCCGCCTCCTGGTGGCGCCTTGACGTGAGCGCGGAGGACGACCGCATCAAGGTCGAAATCTCGCCCAACGGCTGGCGCCTCGAATGCTTCCCGATCCTTGAATTCCTCAGGCGCGTCCCCGAATCCCTTTCCGACCGCTGGACCTTCACGGCGGGCAGGGCCAGACGGGACGACACCTCCTTCGAGACCTTCATGGCGGGCAACGAGGTGCTCTCTGCGGACGACGTGCTCATCTGGCCCGAGCCCCACGAGGGCATGTGGCGCCTTCTGGTCTACATCGAGGACTTCAAGGGCACCGAAGAGCGCGCTCGAATCGAGTGCTTCCAGGCCGTTCGCGCCCTCATCGACCGTACGGTCGGCGAGGCCGCCCGCCTGCGCCGCGCCGACGCCATCACGCTCGTGCCGAAGGCCCCTTCGGGCGAAGGCCTCACGCTCTCCGAATTCAGGGAATTCCTCTTCGAGAAGGCGCCCGAATGCAGGCGCATGACGCTCAAGGACTACGCCTGGCTGCCGCACGAGTACGGCATGCGGCCCGACACGAGGCCCGGTGCGCCGCTTCTGGCCGACGTCACCGAGGGCATCACGCACTGCCCGCCGCTCGGCTACCTCTACGGCCAGGGCAAGAGCATCGGCATGGACGCTCTCGGCGCCGCGGGCGCCTGCGCGGGCTTCCTCTTCCTTGACGTGAAGGATGATGCCGAAGGACTCGCGCCGAAGAAGGACCGTCGCATCAAGGCCCGCAAAATGCTCGAGGTCCGACTGCGCGGACTCGGGGACGGATATCTGGACGTCGTGGGTTACGCCTCGGGCGTGCGCTACGAGTACCTGCAGTTCATCGCCTGGGACCTCTCGGCCGTGCTCGAGTGCGCTTCGGCCGCCTTCGAGGAGCTCGACGACGTCGTCGAGGCAGGCTTCCACACCTATCTGCGAGACGCCTCGGCCTTCATGATGAAGACGAGGAACGGAAACCCCGAAGACCTTCCCGACGAGGCTTTCGGCGAGGACGAAGCAGAGGGCTCGCACCTCTTCGGCAGCATGAAGGCAGGCGGCGACGAGCATGCCGCTGAAAGACGGGGCGGCTTCAGGGATCCGCGACTTACGGCTGCGGCGACGGCCTGAGGGTCAATAACCCCCGCCTCAAGGCGGAGGCTTGAAAAAGCCTTTATTGACTAGTCTCAGCAAACCTCCTCGGGGAGGCGAGCTACGTTGGTTTGGAATGTACAGGCACCGTGGGATGTTCATCCACCAGACGCCATTCCTTGTCAAAGGCTTTCGCCTATTCGACAAGGTGAAGTGTAAGGGAAGAATTGGGTTCATTTTCGGTCGCCGTTCCTTCGGATACTTCGATGTCCGAACGCTGGATGGAGTCCGGCTTTCCGCCGGCGTCAGCTTCAAAAAACTGATGCTAGTTGAGAAGCGAACCACGTTTTTGACTCAACTAAGAAAGGAGTGCGGCGCTTCCTCCCCTTCCTAAAGGAAGAGGTTTCCGCGCCGAATCATTATGAAACAGAAAACGGGAGGCCTCCCTGCGGACGCCTCCCGTTTTCCTGTGCCTCATTCAGGCGGCCTTTCAGGCCTTCGGCTCGATGAGCTTCGTCACGTCGACCCAGCCCAGCGCGCCCGAGGCCTGCTCGGTCTCGTCGGGCGTGAGCTCGATCGTGGTGCGGTCGTCGCCGCAGGCAAGGGCGTCCACCTTATCCTGAGCGGCCTGCATCAAGCATCGTCACGAGAATTCCTTCGTTATCCGCGCGAACAAATGAAGGGGCCGCCCGGCCTTTGCGTCTTCACGCGGCGGCGGGCGGCCCTTCCGGGTTCAGATGAATGCCGGGATCATTCGATGCGTTCACCATGGAGCGAGAGGTCAAGCCCCATGCGTTCCTCGTCGGACGTGACGCGCAGGCCCATGACGACGTCGATGATCTTGAGGAGGATCCAGGTCACGGCGCTTGCGTAGACCATCGTGGCGACGACGCTTGCGGCCTGGATGCCGACCTGGGTCATGACGGGATTCATTTCGGAGCCCGTGACGGCGCTCGAGGCGAAGACGCCGGTGAGGAGGGCGCCGACGATGCCGCCCACGCCGTGCACGCCGAATGCATCGAGCGAGTCGTCCCAGCCCGCCATGCGCTTGAGGAAGACCGCACCCCAGAAGCAACAGACGCCGCCGATGAGGCCCATCACGAGTGCGGCGACGGGACCGACGAAGCCCGAGGCGGGCGTGATGACCACGAGGCCGCCGACGGCGCCCGAAATCAGGCCCAGAAGCGAGGGACGGCCGCGAAGCATCCATTCGACGAGCATCCAGGAGACGCCCGCAGCGGCGGCTGCGATCTGCGTGACGAGGATCGCCATGACGGCGCGCTCGTTGGCGGCAAGGCCGGAGCCGCCGTTGAAGCCAAACCAGCCGATCCAGAGGATGGCGGCGCCGAGCATCGCAAAGGTGAGGTTGTGCGGATTCATGGGCTCGCGACCGTAGCCGAGGCGCTTGCCCAGCACGAGACAGGCGACGAGGCCCGAGACGCCCGCGTTGATGTGCACGACCGTGCCGCCCGCATAGTCAAGCGCGCCCATGTCGAAGAAGAATCCGCCTTCGGCCCAAACCCAGTGGCACACGGGTGAATAGACGCACAGCGACCAGAGGATCATGAAGATCAGCATCGCCGAGAACTTCATGCGGCCCGCAAAGGCGCCGATCATCAGCGTAGCCGTGAGAATCGCGAACGTCATCTGGAAGCAGACGAAGAGCAAAGTCGGAATGGAGCCCGACATGCTGTTGATGTCGAGACCATTGAGAAACACATGCGAGAGCCCGCCCACGAAGGCGCTGCCCGGCCCGAAGGCGAGCGAATAGCCCGCAGCGAACCAGACGAGCGTGAGCGCGCAGCAGATGACGGTCGTTTGCGCAAGGATCGAGAGCACGTTCTTCTTTCTGGCCATGCCGCCGTAAAAGAGCGCGATCCCGGGGATCGTCATGAAGAGGACGAGCGTCGTGGAGACGAGCATCCAGACGACGTCGGCCTTGTCCATGGAGGCCTCGGCGGCAAGCGCCGCGGGTGAAAGGGCCGCCGCAGCGAGGAATGCGGCGATTCGGGTGAGTGCGGACATTTGTCTTTTCTCCTGAGTGTTCGGTCTACTTTAAAGTCAAATCGAGTGCTGCCGACTGCCTCAGACGGCCGCGTCGTCCGTTTCGCCCGTCCTGATGCGCATGACGTGCTCGAGGTCCATCACGAAGATCTTCCCGTCGCCGATCCTGCCGGTGTTCGCGGCCGAGGCGATCGACTCGACCACCTTGTCGCAGAGTTCGTCGGAAACGGCGATCTCGAGCTTGATCTTCGGGAGAAAGTCAACGACGTATTCGGCGCCGCGATAGAGCTCCGTATGTCCCTTCTGGCGCCCGAAGCCCTTGACTTCCGTGGCGGTGAGGCCGCTGACGCCGCAGTCCGCGAGCGCTTCGCGCACGTCGTCGAGCTTGAACGGCTTGATGACCGCAATGATGTACTTCATGGTTTTTCCTCTGTGAGTGAGATGCTTTGTGCGGATGGCGGGGAATCCCGCGTCCTTGATCCATTCTTAAGCAAAAGGCGTGCCAAAGGCCCGTATTCGTCTATGGGAGACGAAATTCGGCAAATGGAACCTCAACGGGGCCTGAAGCGTGAGGAAATTCGCTTAAAGACGGCAGCAGAGGCGTTTTAAAGTGATTCAGGTTGCCAGTATGCACCGTTTTGGGGCACGGCGCGTGCGCAGGCGCCCGCGAGTGGCGCCGTGCGGCCGGGCGGGCACGGAGAACGGGGAGGAAAAGGGGAGATATGAACGAAATCGGGCGGCCCTCCGGAGAGGACCGCCCGAACGTGGTGCGGAGTTTCTGATGCGTCAGAGCGCGCCGAAGAGCATGAGCGCGACGGACATGCCGATGATGGAGCAGCCGACGCTCAACGAGCTCATGTTGGCGGCCATGGCGATGTCGCCGTCGAGCTGAGCGGTGAAGACGAGGCTCATGGCGGGAATCGGAGAGAGGCAGGTGAGGGTGAGGGCCATGCGGATCTCCTCCTCGAAGGGAAGGAAGTGCCAGACGCCGAGCGCGATGAGGATGCAGACGACCCAGCGGCTCGCAAGCAGCTTGAGCACTTTGCCCATCTTGCCGCCGCCCATCGAGAAGCTGATCGACTCACCGATCATGATCATGCAGAGGAAGGTGTTGGCGTGCGCGCCGATGGCGGTGCTGGTGATGACGCCGTCGGGAAGGCGCATGTCGAGGACGGACATGAGGCCCACGAAGGCGAAGGTGACGAGCGGGCCCGAGCGCACGAGCTTCGAGACGACCAGCTTGACCGTGCGCCATAGCGTCGTCTTCACGCGGGTGCCCGCAATCACCGCAAAGGTGCCGCCGCCCGCCATGACGCAGTTGCCCACGTCGAACATGCAGGTCGCCATCAGGCCCGTCGTCGGGAAGAAGGACTGCACGTACGGAACCGCAAACGGACCGACCGAATAGCCGCCCACGTTGAGCCTCACGAAGTCGCGCCACTGCGTGTCCGCGATGTTGCGCGAGAGAAAAAGCCCCCAGACGAGGAAGATGATGTTCGTGAGGAGCCCCAGGCCCGCAATGAGGAGCATGTCGCCCTCGATCCTGACGCCGTTGAGGTTCGTGAGGATCACGCACGGGAGCGTGACGTTCATCACCAGGGCGCTGATGGCCGCAAAGGCCTGGTCCTTCAGGATGTTGAAGCGCCTGAGCAGATGCCCGAGCACGATGAATGCCGCCAGGGACATCACCTTGGCGAAGCTGTCTTCCATGATTGTCTTCCGTCTTTTGTAGATGAGGGGCCGGCGCCCGGGCGTTCAGGCGCCCGAACAGGAAATTGTGCGCCTGCAGAGGCCGAAATTCTACCTCCCGAGGTATGTATCGGTACCACGCCGACCGACGGAGGTGGACTGATCGGGAAGTCTTCTGAAACGGAATCTCCCGTGACTGTGCACTCGTTTGTACAGATCTTCCTTCGGGTGGAAATGTCACAGCCGTCCCCAAACGAGGTCTTTCGGTACGCTTTCCATGGGTCGTGTCGGCGCCCTCTCCGCCGGCGTTGGTTCCTACAACGTCGTGTACGGCTACACTGCCTTCGGTACGGGTTGGGGCGACACGGTCGGCGCCAAGAACCTGTTCAACCTCGGCGATCGTGACCGCATGGACAACACTGTCACGTACGTCACCCCGAAGTTCGGCGGTCTTACCGCCTACGCACAGTACTCCTTCAACGCTAACGGCGCTGAAGACGCCCAGTCCTCCCTCAACAAGCGTTGCGCTGGTCTCGGTCTGAAGTATGACCTCGGTGCCTTCAGCACGGGCCTCGTTGTTGACACGGTCATGAATAAGGGCACCGATGCCAACTCCGAAGATTCCCTCGGCGTGTCCTGGGGTGCTTCCTACGACTTCGGCGTCGCGAAGGTCCTCGGCTTTGCCCAGTACGGTCAGAACGAAAACAAGCTCGGCGGTTTCGTTGGTGCCGATGCCTGGATCTCGGCCGGTGAAGGCACGGTTACGGCCGAGGAAGGCATGAAGGGTTATGCCGTTGCGCTCGGCGTTGCCGCTCCCGTTTTCGGCGGTACTGCCTTTGCCCAGGTCAACTACGTTGACGGCGAATCCGAAGGCGTCATCAACATGACGACTCAGGAGCGCACGGCTGAATTCGACCGCTGGGGTCTCGCCGCTGCCTACGAATATCCGCTCAGCAAGCGCACGAAGGTCTATGGCTTCGCCGGTTATAACGAAGGTTCCATCGACTCGACCGGCAAGAACGATCACGTGACCGTCACGACCAAGACTGCTGAAGCCGGTTTCGGTCTCGTTCACAAGTTCTGATGATTCGAGCGCAAGCTTCTGAATTCTGAATGAACACGGCGCCCGTCCGGAGCAATCCGGGCGGGCGTCCTGCGCATTGCAGGCCCGAATGATCCTGATGCAGAAGCTGCCATCCTGCATGAATATTCACGTAAGAAAGGAGAGGGGAGCGGCTTGCGCGCCAACTGCCCCTTCGATATACTCACGTCCTTTTTCGGCGCCTTCACGGGCGCCGTTTGTTGTTGTGAAAAGCCTGTTGGGCAGAACATTGAGGAGATTTTGATGAGCGGCATGTATGATCCCCCGCATCCTGGCACGATTCTTGCTGAGACGCTGGAGCATCTGGGACTCAACGCCAGGCAGTTTGCCAGGCACCTCGACGTGACGCCCGCCGCAGTGACGCGCGTGATGAAGGGTGAAGGCCCCGTCACGCCCGAGCTCGCCGTACGCATCGCCCACGTGCTTCCCGGTCCGTCCGCAGCCATGTGGCTGCGCCTGCAGTACTGCCACGACGTCTGGCAGGCCGAGCACATGCTCGCCATCTCCCGTCTGCGTCCGCTGACGCTTTCCGAGGAGGAGAAGGCCGAAGCCGTGCGCATCCGCTTGGCGGCCGAAGAGGTCTGTGCCGACTGACCGAATCCTTTACGAAGGGCAGGGCAGTCGAGAAGAGCAGGGCGCCGGCAGAGGGCGGTACGCGTCGTCTTCCCTGCTGCCATCAGGGGCCGTCAGGGCCTCCGAGAGCTGAATGCCGGAAGAAAACATTCCCTTTCCCGAGGTGTGACATGAGCTGACAGGCCCAGATCGTTAACGTGCTTGACGACCTCGCAGAGGCGCTCCTCACCGACGGCATCGGCATTCTCGAGCGATCGGGCGACGGCACGAGACTCGGGGAGGCTGTTCAAAGTGCGCTGGCTGCGCTCGAGGCCCTCAAAAGGGCTGAAGCTGAGGCGCCTGAAGTCACAAAGGAAAGGCGGGAAATGCCTTGGGACGAAAACCCCGAGGGCACCATGGTCGAGACGGGTGAAGCTTGACGTACGAGGCGCTCATGCAGGGGGCTGCCGACGGCATTGCCGTCGGCCCCGCCGTGGCGCAGGTGAAGCGCGAGCATCCTGCGTTCGCGACGAGGAACTGATGGACGAAGGCGCAGACCGCGCCTGAAGACCTGAAGTTCGAAGAGCTGTGAAATGAAGGACGGAAACCCGTCCTTCTTCACTTTTTTTGAATATTCAACATAACTACTATTATGTTGAGTAATGTTTGAGGGGTTTTGGGGCCGTTTTCAAGGTTCCGCACGCCTTCGTCAAGTCTTCGTCAGGTTCGTCCTGACGTGCCGTCGATGCCGGCTCTTCGGCCTCCCGAGGTCCGCCGCCGGACGCATGGGCGGGTTCTCGTTCCAGATGTTCGTGCGCCGCATGCGCCCCGTCTGGGTGCGTCGATCGTCCGACGCCTCCGAAGCCGTTCCTCTCCGGACGACGCATGTGCGCGCACCCGATTCGTGCCTCTCAACCCTGCGGCTCCCGGTTCGCGAACAAAAGACCTCAACCAAATGCGTCTCCCGAATCCGCCCGGAGGCCAGGGGACTCCGCACGTAAGCGTCCTTTTCTTCTAGGCCGACGAACGGCGGGCGCCCTTCCCGCCTTCGGACCCGTGAAAAAACGGGACGAAGTCTTGACGTCGATGAACGTCGGCGTGCCCGAAACGCCTCGCGTCTGGCATACTCGAAAACGACCCCCGGGGGCTGACCGGTTTTCGCGGCCCCCTTTCCTGCCGAAACCAACCCACAAGACCGCAAGTCGCTCCCATGATCGTCAATGCCGATGAACTCAAGCTCTTTCGAACCATCTACGAGACCGAATCCCTGAGCGAAGCCGCGGCGCGGCTGCAGCTTTCGCTCCCGAAGGCGAGCCGTCAGCTCGCATCCCTGAGAAAGACCTTCGGCGACAAGCTCTTCGTGAGGTGCGACCACCGCATGTGTCCCACGCTTCGCGCGCGCTCGCTCCTGCCCAAAGTGGACGCGCTTCTGAGCGGCTTCGAGGCGCTTGAGTATCCCGGCGTCTTTTCGGTCGAGCAGCTCCGCCATGTCTTTCGCATTGCGGGGCTCGACAATGCGCTCCTCTCCTACTTCGGGCCCGTGCTCGACGCGCTCGGTCGTCATGCGCCCGGCGTGAGGCTCAACTTCCATTCGATCTCCTCGAACTTCTACGCCGAACTCCATCAGGGCCGCATCGACCTTGCGGTCTACGCAACGCAGGAATCCTTCCCGACCTTTCGCAGGCTCGCAATCTGCGAGGACGCCTACGTCTACGTGGCGCGCGGCACGTCCGAGCTCGCCCGGCGCGTCCTTTCGGGGCAGGTGCTCACGGAACGCGAGGTCAGGGCGCGGCAGTCGGTGCAGATCGCGCTTCCCAAGGCCTCGGCCGACGACTGCGGCCTCATTCCCGTGATCGAGAGCCTCGATGCGTCGGGACAGGCCTTGCCTGTTCTCTCGGCCCCCTACTTCGTCACGGTGCCCCTCCTCCTCGGCGCGGAGGACACGACTTGCATTCCGTTTCAGACCGCGCACGCGCTCTGCCGCACGACGGACCTCTGCATTCTCGGACGCTCCAAGAAGAGCTCGGTCTTCACGCCCTCGTTCATCTGGTCGGACCGTGTCGACGGCGATCCTGCGCACCAGTGGCTGAGGAGCTTTCTCTTCTCCGAAATGAGGCAGCACCTCGGAGATCTGCGCGCCGTGCCGATTCTCCGAAATTGATGTTTTCAGACTCAAGTCTCGAATTCCCTTCTCCTGCAGGTTCTTGTCGAAATTCGAAATCCGATTTTGCGGATTAGGGCCTGTTCGGGGTCTGTATGTCCGCATGGTTTTGAAGAGGCGTCGTGCTTAGACTTCTTCGTTATTGAAGTCCAACCTTCTGACCAACCTTCTGACCAATCGGAGAACCAAAATGAGACTCTTTGCCAAAAGCCTGATCGCCGCGAGCATTGCGGCCGCTTCCATGGGTGCGCTTGCCATGGGCGGCGGCTCGGGTCCGGCCACGAACTACATCATGCAGGGCCACATCGGTGAAGTCATGATGAACCCGTACGGCATTGCGCCGCTTACGGCCGTCATCCGCGACGGCGGCTACGACCTCAGCAACGTCGTCGTCAAGATCCAGCCCAAGCTCAACGGCCAGACGATCGAATACAAGGTCTCTCGCACCGAACTGCTTACCCACGGCGGCGTTCCCGTCTTCGGCCTCTATCCCGACTACGTCAACATGGTCGAGGTGAGCTACACCCGCACGCTGCGCGGCAACTCCGAAAACTTCAAGGACACGTATCAGCTCTACGCGCCTCCCACGTACACGGAAGTCGCCGGCATCAAAGCCGAGCGCCATGCGCTCTTCGGCACCGAAGTGAAGAAGGTTGATCCGGAATTCAAGGACCGCCTCTACTTCATCAACAACATCGCCGAGAAGTCCGGCATCGGCACGCGCGCCGTCTGGAACAACCCGGTGGGCGGCGCCCTTCAGTGGAACTTCTTCCCGCAGAACGCCATCATCGACACGGCCGGCGACATCCGTTGGTACATGTTCGCCAACCCGATCTACGATCTTCGCGATATGTACAAGGCGGGCGTCATGATGGGCTTCAAGCAGAATGACGACGGTCTTCTCACCTGGGGCTACGGCCAGCGCTACGTCAAGTACGACATCATGGGCCGCGAAGTCTTCAACCGCCTCCTCCCGATGCGCTACAACGACTACTCGCACTCGATGGACGACGCCCAGAACGGCCACTACTTCCTGCGCGTGGCGAGCTCCAACTACATCCGTCCCGATGGCAAGCACGTGCGCACCGTCCGCGACGTGATTGCCGAAGTGGACGAACAGGGCCACGTGATCGACGAATGGCGCCTGCCGGACATCCTCGACGTCTACCGCTCCAACGTGCTCAAGGTCCTCGACCAGGGCGCCGTCTGCCTTAACATCGACGCCGCTCAGGCCGGCAAGACGCTCACCGCCGAGGAACTCTCCGCCGCTGAAGAGTCGAACGACTTCGGCGACATCGTCGGTACGGGTGCGGGCCGCAACTGGCTGCACGTCAACTCCGTCGACTATGACCCGGAAGACGACTCCATCATCATTTCCTCCCGCCATCAGTCGGCCATCATCAAGATCGGCCGCGACAAGAAGGTCAAGTGG
>NZ_KQ968568.1:0-16962 GCF_001578585.1 Sutterella sp. KLE1602 | reverse complement strand
GCAAGCCGATCACCTGTGAAGGCTCGACCTGCGAGGGCGACTTCGACTGGACGTGGACGCAGCACACGGCCTTCAAGATCGATGAAAAGTCCAAGGGCGACATCATCTACGTCTCCGCCTTCGACAACGGCGACGCCCGCGGCATGGAACAGCCGGCTCTGCCCGACATGAAGTACTCCCGCGCCGTCGTCTACAAGATCGACCAAAAGAAGAAGACCGTCGAACAGGTCTGGGAATTCGGCAAGGAACGCGGCCACGAACTCTTCTCCGCCGTGACCTCGCTCGTCGAGTACCAGCCCGACCATGACTCCATCGTCATGTACTCGGCCACCGCCGGCGCGCTCTACGACCTGAAGACCGGTGCGTTCGCCTCCGCTCCCAACCCGACCATCATGGAATTCCGTTGGGGCGAAACGACGCCTGCCGTCGAAATTCAGCTCAAGGACTGCACGGGCTACCAGGCCTGGCCGTTCTCGGTTGAAAAGGCCTTCAGCCAGGAAATCAAGCCCGGCAAATAATCCGCCCGACTGCCTGACGAGTCCCCTTCCCGTCCACCGACGGCTGAAGGGGACGGCCCGAAGGGGCGGCTTCACGGCCGCTCCTTTTTTCGTCGACCGCTCCGCGCCGCACACGAGCGCAGGGATTCGGGCGGCCTTTTCTTCAAACTGCAAGAGCACCGTCGGCTCGGGATCCTCGCCTGAGCACGCGTCCGCAGGAAGGAAAGGGAGGCTCCGACTGGAGCCTCCCTTTTTTACACAGTTCTGGCGTCGAACGTGACGGGTGCGGTTAACTGGCGCCCTTCCCGTCCGTCCTGCGGGCCAAAGGGCGAGGGTCCCGCGAGCTTCTTTGCGGACTACGCCTTCTCCGAAGGCATTGCGGTCGCCCCGAAGACCGGCAGTAGCTTCCTGAACGAACTCGCCGACCGCCGCACCCGTGCCGACGCACAGCTCGCCGTTCTGGCCAAGGGCACCCGCGAGCATCCGAACTATCCGTTCACCTTCTGCTCCGAAGAGACGACCGCTCATGCCGAAAGTTTCAAGGCCGCCTACCGCGAGGGCACCGTCAGGCGTTCCGAAATCGTCGAGGCGCTCGCGAAGCTCCACGGCACCGATCCCAAGGCCCTTCAGGCGGCGATTTTCGACGGACGAAGGAAAGGCTCCGCATCCTCACGGATCCGGAGCCTTTCCCAATTAGTACCCGAACGAGAACGTAATGCCTCAGGCGCGGGCGCGCAGCCACCTGAGCGCGATGTCGGAGGACGTTGCGGCAGCGGCCTTCACGAAGGTCATGTAGTCGATCTTGACGTCGCCGCTAGCCTCGTCGGAGATGACGCGGATGGCGGCAAACGGGATTTTGTTGACGAAGCAGACCTGAGCGATGGCGGCGGCCTCCATTTCGACGGCGGAAGCGTTGAAGGTGGAGACGATCCATACGCGGCGCTCGGTCGTGTGGACGAACTGGTCGCCCGAGGCGATGACGCCGAGGCGGTGGTTGACGTTGGCGGCGGCGCAGACGCGGTCGAGCTCGTCGGCGATCTTCGTGTCGGCGGGGAGCTCGATCATGTTGATGCCGGAGATGAGGCCCACGGGGTCGCCGACGGCGGAGGTGTCCATGTCGTGCTGGACGCAGGCCGTGGAGATGGCCACGTCGCCGATGTGGAGCTCGGGCGTGAGCGTGCCCGCAACGCCCGAGTTGACGATCTCGGTGACGCCGAACTTGAGGATCATGGTCTGGGCGCAGAGGGCCGCGAAGACCTTGCCCACGCCGCTGCGGGCGAGGACGACGCGCCTGCCCTCGAGGCTGCCGATGATGAAGTCGATGCCCGAGACGGTTTCGGTGCGGGCGTTCTTCATCATGCTGCGAAGAATCGCGACTTCGACGTCCATCGCGCCGATGATGCCGGTGATCTGCATGTGTCTGCCTCCTCAGATGGCTTCGCCCGCCTTGTTGAAGAGCGGGAGGGGTTCAAGGAAGGTGATGTCGGTGCGCTCGGCGGCTTCGCCCTCGGCGAGGACCGCGGCGCGGCCGACGACGATGCCGCCCGCCTTTTCAACGAGCTTCTCGAGGGCTTCAAGGGACTTGCCCGTGGAGATGACGTCGTCAACGATGAGAATGCGCCTGCCCTTCATGAGGGCGGCGTCCTCTTCCGTGAGGAAGAGCTTCTGCATGCCGGCGGTCGTGATCGACTGGACGTCGACCTCAAGGGCCTCGCCCATGTAGAGCTTCATTTTCTTGCGGGCGACGAAGTAGCGCGCGGCGCCGGCCTGGCGGGCCATTTCGTGAATGAGCGGGATGCCCTTGGCTTCGGCCGTCAGCATGTAGTCGTACTCGGGGGCCTTTTCAAGGAGGGCCGAGGCGCAGGCAACGGTGAGCTCCTGATCGCCGAGCATGATGAAGGCTGCGATCTGCAGCTCGTCGGAAATGGGAAAGAGAGGCAGGTCGCGCTTGAGGCCGGCGACTTCGATCGGATAATGCATCTGAGGACTCCGCTAGGAGATTGTGCGATGAAGGGTGCCGGAAGCGTCCGGCGTGCGACGGGTATTGTACAAAGTCGGCGGGACTTCGTGCGGTGCGGACCGCGAAGGAAGGAAAGGGGAGACACCGCCGACGGCGTCTCCCCTCCTTCACGTGACGCGGATTCGCGTTACTTGGCGAAGGCCTGCTTCAGGTCGATGATGTGGCCCTGATAGTGCGGGGCTGACGCCTTGTTGTTGTAGACGTCGATTTCAACCTTGACGTCGCCCGTCTTGTAGTCCACTTCCTGCAGGCGGCCGATGGTGCCCTTCGTCTGGTCGAAGAGGCCCACGGAGCCGTAGAAGCCGAACATCGTGTCCTTGTCGGCCTGATAGGCGGCGTTGGACGTGATGGGCGCGAAGCTTTCGTAGCCGCGGTCCTTGCCGTAGGCCCAGGTCTGCTTCACGGTCATGGTCTTGGGGTCGATCTTGTATTCGACGACGCGCGAGTAGTTCATCTCGGGCAGCGCGGGCTGTTCGTAGTGACGGACCTGGCCGTTGTCGAAGACGACGATGGTGCCGTTCTTCGAGGCGCGAGGCCATGCGGCGTGCTGCGTGTAAGTGAAGTCGAAGCCGCCCTCGCAGTCGCCCGTCGACGAGCACTTGAGGGGCCTGCCGTCCTTGTCGACCGGCTTGAGGAGCTTCTTTTCAAGACCGTTCTTCCAGCCTTCGGACGGCGCGAGGATCCACTTCACCTCCTTGTCGCGGCCGATCTTCATGACGCCCTGATGGCGGGCGGAGATGATGATCGAGTCGTCGGACTCGTCGTAGGCGACGGAGTTGACGTGGGCCCAGTTGCGGCCCGTGCCGACGCCGGCGGCGTCGCCGAAGGGCGCGAGCGGTTCGACGCCCACAGCCTTGCCTTGGGCGTCAAGGTCGACGTTCATGCAGACGGCGCCGAGGTCGAGGTTCTTGATGAGCGCGTCGGGTCGAGGATGGTGTTGAGGTCCCATTCGTCGATCACGTTGCCCGAGCGGTCGACCTCGATGATGAAGTCGCGCACGCTTTGCACGATCTGGCCGTCGGGACGATGGTAGCGGTACTTGGCGGCGCGAAGGAGGATGTTACCGTTGGGCATTTCCCATGAGGCGTGGCTCAGGTCGATGTATCCCGGCGGCAGCGGATGCTTGGCGACGATGCGGCCCGCGAGATTCATCTCGATCCAGCGCTGGCCCTGCACGAAGGTGTAGGTGCCCGACTTCGTCGGGAAGAAGCCCATGGCGTAGCCGCGGTCGGCGATGTCGTAGTTGATGCCGTCGTAGATGGCCTGCGGTTCGAGCCACCAGCGGAACTCGCCCTGCGTGTCGACGACGTAGTTGAGCGGGATCGTCTCGAAGGCGAGCGAGCCGCCCGAGGGATTGGCGGCGCTCTTGCTCATCTGCGGCGTCTTGGGCATGATCCAGTTCACTTCGGAGCCCTTGGGCGGACGGGTGCCGGAGTTGACGAGATAGAGACGGTCGCGGAAGGCGGCATCGAGCTTCGTGACCTTGGGCTGCGGGAGCGCGGTGATGTTGCATGGCGCACGAGCGCGAGGGCGCCCGCATCACGATGCCCTACTTTCTCGCCGCGCCCTGGATCGTGCTCGAGACGGACGCCACGGCGAAGATCCTCGAGAAGAACGCCCGCATGCTCGCCCGGTACCTGCCGATCGAGATCCTGCCGCTGCCGCCCGGGCTGGCGGGCCGCTACGAGCGGCGCGTGATCTGGCACGAGAACGCCTCGGGCGATCCGGCCCTGATGTGGCTCATCGCGATGCTCAGAAGCGCCTCGGCGCAAGAAGCCTGCGCGGGCGGCGCGCGCAGGCCGGAAGGCTGATCGGAAGGCCGCACGACGAAAAGGCACGAAGACGCCGCACGAAGAAACGGGCCGCCGGCTTTCGCCGACGGCCCGTTTCACGCCCGGGTTCGGGTTCGATTACGCCTTCTTCGTGAGGCGGGCGCCCCAACCGAAGAGCATGGCGGCGATGAAGGCGGCCGCGACGATGCAGGCGAGGAGGCAGCAGGAGGCCATGTCCATGAACTTCCACTGCGGGATCAGGTACCAGCCGTCGTAGGACTGGTAGAGCTCGATGAACCAGCGCTGCAGGGCGCCGAGCTCAACGCCGTCGGGGACCACCGGCGCGTCGTAGCCGCAGTCGCCCGTGGGCTGGAACCAGTCCGGAGCCCACTTTTCCAGCGGAAGGCCGAACGGGAAGTGCGGCTCGGTCGAGCAGCCCTGCATGCCGAACATCGCTTCCGGATCGTCGGAGTGCACGGCGTCATGAATGCCGATGAGCTTGACCGAGCAGATGATCGTGTAGACGAGGCCGTAGATCGTGATCACGAAGCCGACGAGCTTCGCCCAGACGGCCTTCGGGTCGATCATGGCGATGACGCAGCCGAGCGCCATCACAAGGTTGCCGTAGCGGATGTAGACGCACTGCTCGCAGGGCAGCATGTGCATCCAGTCCTGAAAGACATAGTGCGCG
Organism: Sutterella sp. KLE1602; assembly: GCF_001578585.1. Lineage (NCBI taxonomy): Bacteria > Pseudomonadati > Pseudomonadota > Betaproteobacteria > Burkholderiales > Sutterellaceae > Sutterella > Sutterella sp. KLE1602. The sequence goes on along the minus strand of NZ_KQ968568.1, from coordinate 11,982 downwards.
AGAAGAACCATGGCGACCATCGCAAACGCGATGATGCCCCAGGGCCAGCGGGAGTCCTGCCAGTCGGCGAGCGTGCGGACGGGATCAGACCCGAGCCCCTTCATGAATTTGATCATGATGAAAAAATCCTTTTGTTGATGGCCGAAAAAGATTCCGGCACAGTCCCTTGCCCTTTTCGGACCCTGTCGGGTGCGAAAATGTCGGGTGTCGGGGAGACGAAATCCGAAGACGAAAAACGGGAGAGACGGACGTACCGCCGTCCCTCCCGCCCAGGGAGAACCTGTCGGGCCCTGCTCCGCGAAGGCGGAGCGGCAGGGCTTACTTCATGTCCTTGAGTTCCTTGACGAGCTCGACCATGCCGTCGAGGCTGCGGATGCTCTTCGTCATGATCAGGTACTTGCCGTTGACGACGTAGGCCGGGATGCCCTGGATCTTGGCGACGTCGTAGGAGAGCTTCCATTCGTCGCACATCGCCTTGACGGCCGGATCGTTCTTGGCTTTGGCGAACTCATCGGCGCTGATGCCCGTGGCGTCGGTCATGGTCTTGAGGAAGGCGGCTTCGCCGGAAGTCCAGCGTTCGCCCTTCTTGTGATAGGCGACGTAGACGGCGTCCTTGGCCTTCTTGAAAAGAGAGTCCTTGGACTCAACGGAGACGCCTGCGGCCTTGTCCCTGAGGAGGCACATGGCGAGGAATTCGCTGCCGATGCGGCCGTACTTGCCCTTGGTTTCGAGATGGATCGGGTTGAAGGCAAGGCCGGTTTCCTTTTCAATGCGCGGCAGAACCTTCGGGTCGACGCCGACGTCATACTTGAAGCAGAACGGGCAGTCGTAGCTGAAGATCTTGGTGAGCTTGCCTTCGGCGTTGACCATCGGCTTTTCGAGCTTGACGTAGTCGGTGCCTTCCGTGGCGGCCATGGAAGCAGCGGCAAAGAGAGAGAGGCCGACGGCAAGCAGAGTCTTCTTGAACATTTGTGAGTTTTCTCCAGATGGGTGACGGGTGGTCGGCGGAACGTCGGATGTGTGCGGGGCTCGCCTGAACCATGACTGCGAGTTTAGACCTCCCCTTTTATTCGGGCTATTGTGACTTTTCCAAGTACGCACGGCAGGTTGTGCAAGGCCTTGTTGCAGAAAATACAAAAGGCCCCGCCTCTTCCGCCCTCAGACCGCATGAAGCGAAAGGACCGCCGTCGGCACGAAGCGGCCGGCGGCGGTCCGAATGTCTCAAAGAGAACGGGAATGTCAGAAGCGGTACGTGAGGCCGCCCGAAGCGAAGACTTGGTTGAAGCGGTCGACGTCGTCAAGGAGGTCGTGACCGTTCGCGTAGGAGGCGCCCGCGTAGAGCTGGGTGCGCTTTGAGAGGTTGTAGTAATACATGAGGCTGCCGCGAAAGCTGTCCGGAGGCGCTCCGCGGGCGGCGCGGTGCGTGGCGAGGGTTCCCGTCGGAAGGTCATCGCGATGCGGGCTACAATTCGGAATGCGTTTGATGCTTCAGGGAGGTCTTTTCATGCGCTGGCAGGATCTTGAGGAAAGCTCGTCGGTCGAGGACCGCAGGGGCATGGGCGGCATGGGCCGTTCGGGAGGCTTTCGCACCCGCGGCGGCATTCCGCTTCGCGGCAAGACGGGGCTGGCCGTGGTGATCGTGGTGCTCGTGGCGGGCTACTACGGGATCGACCTCACGCCTTTGCTGACGGGTGAGCCCTTCCCTGTCGAGACGCAGACGACGGCTTCGGCGCCCTACAAGGGCACGGCCGCCGAGGAGGAGCTCGCGAAGTTCTCCCGCGTTGCGCTCAAGACGACGGAGGACGTCTGGACCGAGATCTTCCGCGCCACGGGCGAAAGGTATCCGCACCCGAAGCTCGTGCTCTACACGGGCAGCACCTCGACCGCCTGCGGCTACGGCCAGTCGGCGATGGGGCCCTTCTATTGTCCGGCCGACAGGAAGGTCTACCTTGACCTGAGCTTTTACAACGACATGCAGAAGAAGCTTGGCGGAGGCGGCGACTTTGCGCTCGGATACGTGCTCGCCCATGAGGTCGGGCACCATGTGCAGACCGTGCTCGGCATTTCCGAGCAGGTTCAGACGCTCCAACAGCGCGTGACGAAGAAGGAGGCCAACGCCCTTCAGGTCAAGATGGAGCTTCAGGCCGACTGCTTCGCGGGCGTCTGGGGCCATTTCATGGAAAAGCGCGGGATTCTCGAGGCGGGCGACCTTGAGGAGGCGCTCAAGACCGCCACGGCCATCGGCGACGACCGCCTGCAGAAGGAGGCCACGGGCCGCGTCGTGCCCGACAGCTTCACGCACGGGACGTCGCTCCAGCGCCTCAACTGGTTCAAGAAGGGCTTCAAGAGCGGCAATCCCAACGTCTGCAACACCTGGCAGGCGGACAAGCTCTAGCCTTCGACATTTTCATCTGCATTTCGGGTCCGCAGGCCTTCTGACCGCGGGCCCGATTTGCTTTCAGGGAGATGGTTCGGCGAGAGGATGATTTCAAAAACGGCAGCATCCTGAAGCATTGCAACTGTTGCACCTTTTGACTTTGCGGCACGCGGAGCGTCAATGAGCGGTAGGATGAAGACATGAGGCTCCTCATGCGGCGCAGCGTGCCGCAGGGAGCGACCGAATGCCCGTGACGACAGGAGGAAAGCCATGATGAGAAGAACAATGCTTCTTGCCCTGCCCGCAGCCGCCCTTGTGCTCGCAGGATGCGCAGGCAGTCCCGCGACGCCCGAGGAGGCCGTCGCGATCGAGAAGAAGGCCATGAGCGAGGGAATCGACAGGCAGATGATGCCGCTCTACGTCACTACGTGGCTCGAGCCCGTGCCCGCCCAGTTCGGCAGGCAGCAGGGCTTCATCCTTGACGAGGGCGGCTCGGCCGAGTCCGTCAACATGGCGACGCTCAAGTACGAGAGCTGGCAGGTTGCTGACCGAAAGCTCACCCTGAGGGGCAAGAGCATCGGCAACGGCGGGACCTTCCCGTTCGAGGAGGTCTGGAACGTCGTGATGGTCTCGAAGAAGAAGCTCGTCCTTCAGCGGGGCGGCGTCTACAAGACCTACTGGGCGCCGGTTCGAGAGGAATAGACGCAGGCTTTTGCCAGGAACGCCTCTTTTGTCCGAAGAGGCGGGTTCAGGGAGCGCAGGCGGCTGCAGAAATGCGGCCGCCTGTTTTTCCGTGGGCGTCAGAAGACTTCGCCGTTGTCTTCGGGAAGCTCGAGCGCGAACGTCTCGAGGTCTTCGCCGGGATGTCTTGCGGGAAGCTCGGCCTGCCATTGCCGGGGCCAGGCGTCGTCGGGCACGGGAAGGACTTCGTTCGGGTCGTCGTAGGCGTGCTTCGGATAGTGGGCGAGATGGAGCTTCTGTCTGGCGCGCGTCACTGCGGTGTAGAGCCAGCGGAAGTAGTCGGCCGAGGATCTCGGTCCCGTCCATGCGCAGTCGACGAAGACGTGCGGCCATTCGCCGCCCTGGGACTTGTGGCAGGTGACGGCGTAGCCGTAGCGGACGTGAAGCGCGTTGACGAACGGGTCTTCGGCGAGCGCGTCCTGCCAGTCCTTCGTGCCGCGCCTGAGCCTCGGGAAGCGGTTCTTGAAGTCGGCCAGGAGGGCGCGAAGGAGAAGCGTCATGTCGGGCAGGTCGTCGGGCTCGAGCTGGTTGAGAAGGATCATGCAGGAGACCTCGAAGCACTCGCCCGTATTGCCGCGAAGCCTGAGCGTGACGCTCTGGAACTCAAGGTCGAGGTTCACGAGGCGCCTGCCCTTCCCTGCGGGGCCGGTCTTCACGCGGAAGGAGACGCTGCGCCTGGTGCGCGCTCCCGTGCGGAGCACCTGGCAGAAGTCGCCGTTGCAGATGAATTCGCCGTGCATGTGCGTGTTGAGGATTACCATGAGCTTGTCTCCCGCGGCGAGCTCCTCGACGCCCGGAAACTGCAGCCGCCTGAAGGCGCGGTTGAGCTGCTGGGCGCGCACGTTCGTCTGCGCGATCATGACGGCGTCGCGTGTGATGCGCCGTCCCATGACCTCCCAGCAGAGGCGCGCCATGTCGCGCGCATCGATCCGCTCTACGTCGGGAACGTCCGCAGGAAGCCTTGGAAGCGCGTAGATCTTGTTTTTGAGTCCCGTTCGGAGTGCAGTCGCGAGCGCGAGAATTCCCGAGTCCTGCTTCTGGCGGACGATGTCGGTGAGCGTGTGCTCCGAGGGCTTCAGGCCGAATTCCTCCTCGAGGTGCACGGGAGAGAGCGCGGGCGAGACGGTCATGCCGACGGGCGGGAGCTGCGCGGCGTCGCCCACGAACAGGATGTGCCTGCGGTGCGCGCAGGGGGCGTCCTCGAGAAAGTGCAGGAGGTCGGCGAGAAGGCGGCCCGAGCCGAACTGTAGGAGCGGATTCTGCGTCTCGCGGTCGGAGACCATCGAGGCCTCGTCGACGACGTAGACCGCGTCGAGTTCGTCCGTGTTTGACGTGAGGTCGCTCACGAGCGTGAAGTCCTCGTCGTCTGGATCGTCCTGGTCGCGGGGCGAGTAGAGGTGTGGGTGGATTGTCGAGGCGCTGCGGGACGTTCTCGTCGAGAGCACCTTGGCCGCGCGGCCCGTGGGCGCCATGAGGTGCACGGAGCGGTTGACGGCCGAAAGATAGTCGACGACGCCCTTCATCAGGAAGGTCTTCCCCGTGCCCGCATAGCCGCGAAGTATGAAGATCCGCGCTTCGTCGTCGTCAAGAAACGCCTGAAGCTTCGGAACGAGCGAGGCCTGACCGGAGGTGAGCCGCACGCCTTCGAACATGCGCGAGAGCGTCGGATTCTTGATGTGGATTCCGCCCGCCTCGTCCGGGTCCGCCTCTTCGGCCGATCCGCCTGCATTGCTCGCGTCCGCAGGCGCGCCCTGAACCCAGGAGCGCGGGACGCGAAAGCGCTCGCCGTGCTCGTCCTCAAACCAGACCCAGCGGTCGTCTGCTTCGGGCGCGGGCGAAGCGGCGGCGACGGCGCCCTCAGGCGGACTGATGAGCGCAACGTTTCCTTCGGCAGGCTTCGGATGCGGCATGACGGTCTCGCTTCGCAAGCCCTGCGAAGCGCATCTCCTCTCGAAACGGCGTGTGGCGGAAAAGCAACACGAACGGCGGTTTTTCTGGTTCTTTATTCGGAGGAACCCTGATGGAGAACACCCAACTAGTGGGGACTTTCGATGGAGGCTTACCCTAAGTTGGCTCAGTCGGCGCGTCTTAAGGCAGGCTTAATGGACTAGGATTCACTCGAACAGGGCGCTCGGCCCCCATGAACCATCCGCCCCTACAGGAGATTTTAATGACAAATTTCAAGACGCTTGCCGCCCTGATGATGACCGCCCTCATGGCTGCGGGCACCGCCTCTGCCGCCGACGGAAAGTTCGGTGCCGACCGTCATGCGGCGATGGGTCTCACCTGCGAGACCTGCCACGGCCCCGACAAGGCCAATCCCGCCACGCCCGACATCAAGACGTGCACGCAGTGCCACAACACGAAGGACCTCGTTGAGAAGACGAAGGACGTCAAGCCGACGAATCCGCACGTCTCCCCGCATTATCAGGACCAGCTTGACTGCACGAACTGCCACTACATGCACGGCGAAACGGAGAACTTCTGCGACCAGTGCCACCAGTTCGGCTTCAAGGTGCCCTGAGGCGCTGAAAGGCATTGACAGGCATCGCTTCGGGCCCGGATTGACGGGACCGTCCCTCGAACGCCCGATGATCTTCACCGCGTCCTGACGGCCGACCAGCCGCAGGACGGCGGGAGCCTCCGCCGCACACGGAGGTCCGTCCCGCGACCATCACTCATGAAAAGGAGTATCAGCATGACCAACCAGTCCCGCCGCCAGTTCCTCAAGACCGGCGCCCTCTTCGGCGCAGCCTCCGCTGCCGCTGCCGCCGCCGTCTCCGCTCCCGCCTTCTCGACCGAAGCGCCGCAGAAGTGGGACGAAACTACGGGTCTTCTCATCGTCGGCACCGGCTTTGCCGGCTGCGCCGCCGCCCTCGAGGCGCACTACCTCGGCGCGAAGAAGGAGGAAATCATGCTCGTCGACAAGATGAGCACGCCAGGCGGCAACTCCATCATCAACGGCGGCGCCGTCGCGGCCGCCGGCACCGACATGCAGGAAAAGGAAGGCATCAAGGACTCCGCCGACCTTCTTTTTGCGGACATCATGAAGGCGGGCGGCGGCCTCTGCCATCCCGCCCTCGCCCGCCGCATCGCCGATGAATCCGTCGCCAACTTCAAGTGGCTGCGCGACGACATCGGCGTCCAGTTCAAGGCCGTAACCTACCACGGCGGCCACTCCGTCAAGCGTTCGCACGCCGTGACGAACAACTCCGGCTCCGGCTTCATTCTTCCGATGCTCGCCAAGCTCAAGGAATTCGGCATTGAGCCGCGCCTTCGCTTCATCGTCGACGAAATCATCGTCAACGACAAGAAGGAAGTCATCGGCGTCAAGGCCCGCCAGGGCTATCGCTTCGGCCGCGAGAATTCCGGCAAGGTCCTCTACGTGCGCGCCACGAAGGGCGTGCTGATCGCCGCCGGCGGCTTCGCTCAGAACGTCAAGTACCGCATGAGCCAGGACCCGCGCCTCACGGACAAGTTCACCTCCACGAACCATCCGGGCGCCACGGGCGAAATGATCATGCAGGCCCAGGAAATCGGCGCCAACACCGTCCAGATGGACTGGATCCAGCTCGGTCCGTGGACCTCGCCCGATGAAAAGGGCTTTGGCGTGGCTCCGCTCTTCGTCGAGTCCTGCGTCGGCCTCGGGCCCATGGTCGACCCGGCCACCGGCAAGCGCTTCATCAAGGAAACGGGCAACCGCAAGGTCCGCGCCGACGCCATCGTCGCCATCGGCCACCCCTGCGTCATCTACACCTGCGAAGCCAACGTCATGAACGCCATCGTCGGCCACAACATGACCGACAAGCTCTGGGAGCACGCCCTCAAGACCGGCGTCGTCAAGAAGTTCGACACGCTCAAGGACCTCGCTGCCGGCTACGGCATCGACTACGCGACGCTCGAGAAGACCAATGAGACCTTCAACGGCTACATGAAGGCCATGAAGGACCCCGAGTTCGACTGCATGTTCTTCAAGGGCGCCAGCGTCAACGACAAGGGTCCCTTCTACGGCGTTCGCCTCTGGCCGCGCGTCCACCACTGCATGGGCGGCCTTGAGATCAACGAGCATGCCCAGGTCATGTCCGTGCGCGGCACTCCGATCAAGGGCCTCTATGCCGCCGGCGAAGCCACGGGCGGCGTCCACGGCATGGTTCGTCTCGGCACCGTCGCCGTTGCCGACTGCATGATCTTCGGCCGCATCGCAGCCCGCGATGCCTTCAAGAAGGCCTGATCCCGGTCAACGCCTGAAGATGCGCCCTGCGAGCGGGAAGCCTGAGACCTCCCGCGTGCAGGGATCGACGGGCGTTTCGTCCGGTCGGACGCGGCGCCCGTTCCCGCCCGAAAACGGCGGAAGGAATGCCGGAGGTCAGGCGGGAATTAAAGAGAACAACAAAAGTACTCGTTGATACTGTATTATTCCGTCCTGCCCGCAGGAGAGGCGAAGCGCCCTCCTGACTCAAAGCGCATTCCGCTTTTCAACCCATTAGGAAATGAACATCATGATGAAGAAGTCTCTTCTCGCCCTTTCCGTGGCCGCTGCGGCCATGGGCGCTCAGGCCGCTGACGTCCAGGTCTACGGCCTCATCGACACCAGCCTCTCCTTCGTGTCGAGCGACGCCGACATTGCCGGCCACGACCGTGTGAACTCCTTCTCGATGGAGAACGCAAAGGAATTCGGCTCCCGCTTCGGTCTCAAGGGTTCTGAAGACCTCGGCAACGGTTACAAGGTGGCCTTCGTGCTCGAGTCCGGCATCAAGTCCGACGACGGCAGTCTCGACCAGGGCGGCAAGCTCTTCGGTCGCGAAGCCCACGTCGACCTCGTCGGTCCGTTCGGCAAGCTCTCCGCCGGCCTGATGCCCGTCTTCGGCAGCACGCTCGGCGCCGACGGTCTCTTCCGCGCCATCGACCCGCTCTTTGCGAACTACACGAAGGCCTTCGGCTCCGGCCACGTGACCGCCTCCTCCTGGACGCGCGTCGACAATGCGCTCAGCTACGTGACCCCGACCGTTGCGGGCTTCACGGGCTACGCCATGTACTCCTTCAAGAACGACTCCTCCAAGGGCGGCGTCGAAGGCCACGGCGGCGAATCCGACCGCTACGCCTCTCTCGCCGCACGCTACAAGGCCGGGGCTCTTGAGGCCGTGCTCGTCGCCGACACCACGATGTACGGCACGTACCGCACTGGCACCGCCGCCAGCAAGGATGACGGCTGGACCGTCACCTTCGGCGGCAACTATACGTTCGACGGCGGCGTCAAGGTCCTCGCCTTCACGCAGTTCTTCGGCGATCAGGAACTCAAGGCCTGGCCGCGTGCCGGTGTCGGATACGACGGCATCATGGCCGTCACCGAGAATAAGGGCTACGGCTTTGTCGACGGCTACGGCGTGAGCCTCGGCGTGAACGTGCCCGCCATGGGCGGCGTCGCCAAGGCCCAGGTCGCCTACCGCGACATGGACAACAAGGACAACGTCGACTTCAAGCGCGTGATCGCCGCCCTCGGCTACGACTACGCCCTCTCCAAGCGCACCGCCGTCTACGCCATGACCGGCTGGTCTCAGGAGAAGGTCGAGAACGGCACGACCGAAGCCAAGCCCAACGGCTACGAGTTCACGACCGGCATCGTCCACCGCTTCTGATGAGAGCCCGTGTTCCTCTTCCCGGGGAACGCGGTTTCTCCCAAAAGGGCTCGTTCTTCGCCTTCCCTTTGTATATGCAGAGGGGAAGCGGGGCGGGCCCTTTTTTCGTTCACCTCCTTCGTCCCTTGTCGTCATCCGCCCTATGGGGCCTGTCTTCCGGATTGCCGTCCGGACGGGCGTTGCAGATGGTTTTCCCTTGGAAACCTCAGGTAAACGCCGATGGCGGTTTCAGAGGGTGCCGCCTAAAATATGCGCCCTGAATGCCGGTCTTTCTCCCTTTCGGGCCGGCGCATTTTCTGAGGACATCCAAGATGTGCACTTCCGTCATTGTCGGAGAAAAGGCCACGGCCGACGGCTCCTTCCTTCTTGCCCGCAGCGCTGACAGCAGCGCCCTCAAGGCCCAGCACTTCGTGATTCACGAAGCGCGCGAATGGCCCGAAGGCTCGATGTACCGCACGCAGGACCACAAGGGCGCCACCGCCTTCGAATGGCCCCAGCCCGCCCACAGCATGCGCTTCACGACCGTGCCGAACTGGCAGACCCAGCTCCACGGCGCCGTGGGCTTCAACGAAGCGGGCGTGGGCCTCACCGGCACCGAGTCCATCTTCGCCCGCGACGACGCGCTCGCGATCGACCCGTACAACAAGGCCTCCGGCATCACCGAGGACGACATTCCCGACGTTCTGCTCTCCCGCTGCACGACCGCCCGCGAAGCGTGCGCGCTTCTGGGCCGCATCATCGAGGAGGCCGGCTGCGGTGAAGGCTTCGGCGTCGGCTTCGTCGACAGCAAGGAGGTCTGGTACCTCGAGACCGGCACGGGCCACCAGTGGATCGCCCACCGCACCCCGGCCGACAAGTACATGGCCACGGGCAACCAGGGCCGCCTGCGCGAATACGATCCGGAACGCGAGGACATGATGGGCTCGCCCACGGTCATGAGCTGGGCGAAGGAGCACGGCTTCTGGAACCCCGAGGAAGGTCCCTTCGACTTCGCCGCCGCCTACACCCGCAACGACGAGCGTGACCGCGTCTACAACGACCCGCGCGTCTGGATCATGCAGAAGCACCTCAATCCGTCCGTCGAGCAGCCCGTCGACGATGGCCGCAATTTCGAGGTCTATCTCACGCCCGAAAAGCCCATCACGGTCGACGATCTCAAGGCCCTGATGCGCAATCACTACGACATGTCCGAGCATGACCCGTACCAGTTCGGTCTGCGCGGCGACGAGCCCTGGCGCCCGATCAGCGTGTTCCGCACGTACGAGTCCCACATCATGCAGGTCCGTCCGTGGCTCCCGCAGGCCATCGGATGCCTGATCCACCTCGCTTTCGGCATGGCCGACCTCTCCGTCTACCTGCCGTTCTACCAGGGCCTCGAGGCTGTTCCCCAACACTACGGTTGCGGCACGGACCACTGCGACCGCCGTTCCGTCTACTGGAAGTTCCGCAGGCTTCAGACGCTCGTCATGACCGACTACGCCGGCCTCGCCCCGATGGTCAAGACCGCCTTCGCCAAGTTCGAGGCCGACCTCGCCCCGCGCATGGCCGCCTTCGAAGCCGAGTTCGTCAAGCTTCATGCCGAAGACGAAAAGGCCGCCGCGAAGCTCCTCAACGACTTCAATCTCCGTGTTCTCGCCGAAGGCGAAGAGCTCTGCGAAACGCTTCTCGACGACTGCTTCACGAAGCGCACGACCGACATTCAGGAGGCCGTGTACTTCCGCAACCGCAAGGCCAAGGACTGATCACCGGGCTTGCCGGCCTCTTTCCGCCTTTCTTGTCATGAGGGCGGGATGAATGCCCGGCCTGCCTCACTTGAAAATGGCGGGATTTCCATAACGGAAGTCCAGCCATTTTTTGCTTCTGTCGGTTCTGTCTCAGTCGCCGGGTTTCGCTTGAGCGGGAGCAAATGAGCGGTGTTGAAGACAGGATCGGGATCAGGCCCTGCGTCTCCCCTCCCTCATGGCGAGGATGAAGACGGTGGCGAAGATGAGGACTGCGCCGAGGCTCTCGACGGGCGTGAAGGAGGTGCCGAGCAGCACGACGGAGAGAATCACGGCCGTGAGGGGCTCGGAAGCGCCGAGGATGGTGGTGACGGCGGGCGGGACGTAGTCGAGGCTCTTCAGATAGCAGACGAAGGCGAGCGCGGTGCCCACGACGATGATGTAGAGGTAGCCCGCGAGGGTCTCCCAAGTCCAGACGGCGTCGATTTCCGTGGGCGGATAGACGAAGAGCGCGCCGATGCCCGCAAAGAGCATGCCGAAGCCCACGACGGCGTTGACGCCGAGTTTCTTGACGGCATTGCCCGGCTGCAACGTGCAGAAGGCGCCGCAGGCGGCGGAGGCAAGCCCCCAGAGGACGCCCGAATATGAGAAGTTGACGACGCTCAGGTCGCCCTTTGTGATGATGAGTACGACGCCCGTGGCGGCAAGGCAGAAGGCGGCGAGCTCGAGGATCGAGACGGGCTTGCGGGTCGTGGCGGCGATCCAGCCTATCACGAAGAGCGGACCCGTGATGACCATGATGGCCGCCGTGGCGGCGCCCGCATCACGGATCGCAAGGAAGAACGTGAACTGCGTCGCCAGCACGCCGAGGCCGTAGATCACGACGTCACGCAGCAGAACCATGTCGGAGAAGAGCTTCGAGACCCTGCCCCTTTCGGTGAGGAGCGTCATGAGCGTGAGGAGCACGCCCGCGCCGAAGACGCGAAGCGCCACGAGGTCCTGGGCGGTGAAGCCGCCGTCCGTCATCATGACCTGAGCAGCCACCCCCATGGAGCCCCAGCCGAAGCCTGCGGCGATGGCAAGAAGAAAGCCCGTGAGCATGCGGCGTACTGAGGTCATTTGTCTTGTCTTTTCCTTGGAGTGCGTGTGAGAAGGCGGTCCGTCCGGACCAAGGCGGCATTGTACAGCGTCGCGATGCACCGCCGCTCGAAACGCCCCGTCCATCGTCATCCTCAAGCCTGCGGGCGGTAAAGACGGCGGCCTGCGCTTGCCTCCCGTCAAGAAATCCTCCAAAAGACGCTGGAGCGTTGTTCATCATCGAAATGGCGCGCGTACACGAAGAACGGCACCGTGATCCGCATCGAAACCGACAACACCGTGAAGGACGGCTGCAGGGTGCGTCAGTTGCGCGCCTGCCTCAAGGACCGCGACATGCGCGAGCGCCTCTACAGTCCCGATCGACTGAAGTATCCGGTAAACAACTCTCGACTAAAGTCGAAAGCTTTAT
>NZ_KQ968567.1:13629-20730 GCF_001578585.1 Sutterella sp. KLE1602 | reverse complement strand
TGAAGCCTCCGCCTTTAGGCGGGGGTTATTGACGATCATGCACGTGCGACACCGCACGCCGCTCCGGAAACGCCGGAGCATTTCCTTCTATCTTAGTAAAACGCGCGTCTGAAAGACAATCCGCCTGAAGGCGCATGACGGCCGCCCCGCCGCGCCTCCCCCGCTCCTCAGGCTCCGAAGCGATGATACGAAATTCCCTCTTCCCCTCGCGCAGAGACGACCTGGAAAAACCCGCGGGTTAACGCTCCCGTCCGCGGCCCTGTTGACGCGGCGGCATCCTGCCTACATAGTTCTCTTGAGAACACGGCCTTTGCCGTTGCACCACCCGAAACCCGTCACATGCCCACACGAACTCCCAAGCGCGCCCTTGCTGCCGTCTTCGCCGCCGTCACCCTCGTCACCAGCGTCTTCGCGGTTCCCGGCGTCTGCGCCGAGCCGCCTGCGGACGTCGTCGTGGGCTTCGTCGACAGGCCCGAGCCCGGCTACTACTCCCGCACGGTCATGCCCACGCTCGCCGCCATGGCGAGGGCCATGCCCGACAGGACCGTGACGGGCGTGCGTCTCTCGCCCGACGACCCGATCGCCGACCTCATGCGCCTTCGGCCCGACATTCTCGTCGCCCCCGCTTCCGTCTACATGGAGCTCGAGCTCAACTACGGCGGGCATGCGATCGCGACGCGCAAGACGCGCTGGGCGGACAATCCGAGCGCCTCGGTGGGCGCCGCCGTCGTCGTGAGGGCGGACAACAATAAGATCCGCACGCTCGCCGACCTCCGCGGCAGGCGAATGGCCTCGGGCGGCGCGGACGCCGTCGACGGCTGGCTCGCGCTCGCGTATGAACTCAAGGAGAGGCGCCTGCGCCCCGAGGCCTACCGCGCCCACACGGCCTTCCTCAACTTTCCGATGCCCGACGTGATCAGTGCGGTCCTCTCGGGCAAAGTCGAGGCGGGCGTGCTCTCCACCTGCATGCTCGAGCGCGCGGAGCTCGCGGGGCTTCTCAAGCCCGGAGCTCTCAGAGTCGTGGACGAAAAGACCACGCAGGGCTTTTCCTGCCGGCACAGCACGGCGCTCTATCCCGACATCGTCGTGGCCGCGCTCCCGAGAACCGCTCCGGATGTCGTCAAGGCAACGACGCTCGCGCTCCTCTCCATGCCCGAGAACGCCGACTTCGCCTGGCAGGTCGCCACCAACTTTGTCTCAGTGAACAGGCTCTACAAGGAGTTGCACCTCGGTCCCTGGAAGCATCTCGACGACTGGAGCTGGCGGAACCTCTGGAAGAGCTACGGCACGTACGCGCTCATCATCCTCGGCGTCCTCGCCTGGCTCGTCCTCGACGAGATCCGCCTCAAGCAGACCGTCAGGCGCCGCACCGCTGCGCTCACGCAGGCCCTCGCCGAACGCGAGAAGCTCGAGGCCCAGGAGGCCGCCGCCCGCGCCCGCCTCGCGCGCATCGAGCGCACGGGCGCCATCAACCAGCTCTGCGCGATGATCGCACACGAGCTCAAGCAGCCCATGAGTTCGGTCATCAACTACATGACCGTACTCAAGATCAGGCTCGCAGACCGCATCAGCGAAGACGACATCGTCTCCCGCGCGGTTTCGGGCGCCGAGGAGGAGACCCGCCGCATGGCCGCCATCGTCGACCGCGTTCGCGGATACGCCCGCAGGGACATCAACCGCAGCAACGTCGTCGACCTCGACGCCGTCGTCGCGAAGGCCTTCGCCCGCTACTCGCGTCACGCCGCGGGCACGAGCAGGCTCACGCTCTCGAAGCTCCCCGCCGCACGCATCCGCGGCAACGACCTCGAGATCGAGCTTCTCGTCATCAATCTCATGAAGAACGCCGATCAGGCGGCCTGCGACGACACGGGCGAGGACGTGCAGTCCAGACCCGAAGTCACCGTGAGCCTCAGGCTCGAGCCCGACGACGCAGGCGGCCCCGACATGGCCGAGATCGTCGTCGAGGACAACGGCCCCGCCATCTCCGACGAGGCCTTCGGGCGCATGAAGCGCGTGAGCGACAGCGTCAAGGAGGACGGCCTCGGCCTCGGACTCGCCATCGTGCGCAACATCGTCGATGAGCACGGCGGCCGCCTCACCATCGTCCGCCTCTCGCCCTACGGCCTGCGCGTCACCGCCGCGCTCCCGATGTACAGCCCCGCACTGACGCAGCAGGACGAGCAGTCCTGAAGACGGCTGCAGATGCTGCGGGCTTGACGCCCGAACGGGCGTTGCGCGGGCATCACGCGAATGCTTCTTCCGAGTACGCCTTCGGGCGTTCGGATGCAATCCAACAAACTCCCGCCCTGTCGTGGAAACGCGAATCCCCCGCCCACGGCCGGAGCCGAAAAGCCGCACAGCCTCGAAAACAAGCGTCGGGAAACAAACAAAAGACAAAAGGAGAACAAGATTGCAGCGACCGCTGATCCGCATCGTCGACGACGACAAGGCACTTGCCGGATCCTTCGGGCTTTTGCTCGAGACGATGGGTTGGGACACCGCCGCGTATACGAGCGGCAAGCGGTTCCTCAACAACGACGACCTGTCGCGCCCCGGCTGCATCGTGCTTGACGTGCGAATGCCCGGCCTCACGGGTCCCGAAATCCAGGACAAGCTCATCGAAATGGGATGCAGGCTGCCGATCATCTTCCTTTCGGCCCACGGCAGCATTCCCACCGCCGTGTCCGCGGTACAGAAGGGCGCCGTCGACTTTCTTGAAAAGCCGATCGAGCCCGCCGAACTCATCGCGAAGATCAACGCCGCCGTTGCACGAAGCGTCACCGAGTCCGTCGAGACGATGCACCGAGACCGCCTTCGCGCGCGCTTCGAGACGCTCACCGCCCGCGAACGCGAGATCATCGGCGAAATCCTCAAGGGCGACGGCAGCGAGACCAACAAGCAGATCGCCAGAACGTTCGACCTTGAACTGAGCACCGTCAAGATGCACCGCTCGAACGCCTTCATGAAGCTCGGCGTGCATTCCGCCGCCGAACTCATCAGGCTCGCCCAAGAGGCAGGGATCCATGCAGAGGCGTAAGCTCCTTTCGGCCGCCGGCACATTATTCGCCGCCCCGGCGCTCTTCGCCGCGCCCGCCGTCGAACCCGAGGCGAAGGCCGCATCCGACGCCGCAGGCCGCACTCCTCAGGATCCCGACGACGTCCTCATCATCGGCGCGGGCGGCGCAGGCCTTGCCGCCGCGGTCTCCGCGCTCGAGTCGGGCGCGCGGCGCGTCACCATTCTCGAGCGTGGCGCCTTCGTGGGCGGACACACCGTCATTTCGGCCGGCACCGTCACGATCGCCACCGGCGGCGAGACGCCCGTCGAAGACCTCGCACGCGACATCATCGAAGCCGGCGGACGACCCGAGCTCGCACGCACCCTCGCCGAAAACGCAGGCGCCGCCGTTCAGTGGCTCGGCAGCATGGGCGTGGCCTGGGAGCCCAGGCTCTTCAGGGCGGTGGGCTCCGGCATGAGCGCACGACGCAATCTCTCCACAGGCTCTCAAAGAGGCGGCTGGGACATGATCCAGGCGCTCTCCGAGCGCGCCCGCACCCTCGGTGCGAAGACGCTCTTCGAAACACGCGCCTGTCGCCTTCTGCTTGAGAACGGCCGCGTCGGCGGCGTCGCCGCCAGAACCGCTTCGGGCGACGAAGTACTCCGCTACGCCCGAGCCGTCGTGCTCGCCACGGGCGGCTTCAGCGGCAACCACGAGCTCAGAAGCCGCTTCGCACCCCGACTCGACTCCTCCTACGGCACCACGGCGGACACATTCGGACTCACGCCCGACCTCGCCCGCGGAGACGGCATCCTCATGGGCGAAGCCGCAGGCGCGCAGCTCGTCGACATGGACGCCGTCGAGTGCATTCCCTATGCCGGCGGCCGCGTGCTCGACTATGCCGGGGCCGAAGTGTGGATCAATGCCGAGGGCGACAGATTCGTCAACGAGGAGGCCACCTTCGACGTCATCGCCGCCGCCATGCAGGAACAGACCGGGGGCTTCATGTGGACGATCACCGACGCCAAGTCCCAGAAGGGCGCCAACTTCGGATCGAAGCTCTCCGCCGGCCTCGTGAGGGAGGCCAGGTCCCTCACCGCGCTCGCCCACGACATCGGCATCTCGATCGAGAGGCTCAGCTTCACGATGAACAGCTACAACCGCATGGTCGCCCTGGGCAAGGACCCGCGTTTCGGACGCACGACCTTCCTGCAGACGATCGACACGCCGCCCTTCTACTACGGCATCGAGCGTCTGTGCGTGCACATCACGATGGGCGGACTCCTCATCGACGCAGACGCCCGGGTCCTCGACCGCATGAACGCCCCCGTCCCCGGCCTCTTCGCCGCAGGCGAGACCACGGGCGGCGTCCACGGACGAAAGCGCCTCGGCGGCAACGCCCTCACCGACGCCTTCGTCTTCGGGCGCATCGCGGGTGCGGGCGCCGCACGCCTCGCGCTTGGCCGCTGCCCCCCCCGGACGCATCAGCCCGCACTCCATCCGCACAGGGAGCCGCGCACCCGCGTGACGCTCCCATCTGCCTTATCGACATTCCTCAGCCTCCCCCGAGTCTCTGCCCGCCCCCTTCGAAAACGCCCGTCTCCCCTCTCCCCGAGTCGTTTCAAGACGACGCGGCCTCGCTCTCGAGGCGGTCCAAATCCCGTCTCCTGCCCCTTCTTCAGGGTTAACACCACCTCCCACGGCCACCTCCCCCGAGCCGTATTTTTCTTTCTTAGCAATCCTTAAGATTTGGCACAGAAGGAAGCGGAATCATCCGCCCGCTTCCAACCCATCTGCCCGCATTCACCCCCGGGCGCGTCAGGCTGATCCTCCACTTCCTGCGGCGCGCCTCATGAATCCGGGCGGCCCCACAAGGAGAATGACATGCTTTTGAAGTCTTATCTGGCAGCCGTCGTCCTGACCTTTGGTCTTGCATCCGGCGCTCATGCCGCCGCGGTCACGATCAATGGTCCGCACGCCTCTCTCGACTGCACGACCTGCCACGCCAACGGCCAGTTCAAGGCCCCCGCCAAGGAAACCTGCTTCCAGTGCCACCAGTCCTATCAGACTGTCGCTGAACGCACCGCCAAGATGAATCCCAACCCGCACAGCAATCACCGCGGCGAAAAGGATTGCAATGCCTGCCACAGCATGCACGGCAAGTCCCATTTCGAATGCAACGACTGCCACAACTTTGCGATCCGCATGAAGGGTGAATGATCATGACTGAAAAGATGCTTTCCCGCCGCCATTTTCTCGGCACCGCCGCCACCGCCGCCGCTGCAGGCGCCGTCGCTCCGGCCTTTGCCGCCTCCACCTCCGCCTCCGGCATGCCCGCCAAGTGGGACATGGAAACCGATGTCGTCGTTCTCGGCTGCGGCGGCGCCGGCATGATGGCCGCCTGCCAGGTTGTCGACGCAGGCAAGAAGGTCGAAGTCTTCGACGCCGGCCTCTCCCCGTTCCATACTGCCACCAATCTCTGCGGCGGCCTCTTCACCGCCTACGGCTCCAAGCTCCAGAAGGCCGACCCGACCATCAAGGACAGCTGGGAGGCCTTTGCAGAAGACATCATGGCCTACGGCAACTACATGAGCCTCAAGGAACCGGTCTACGCCTTCGCCAAGCACTCCGGCGAAGCCTTCGACTGGCTTTCCGACCACGGTCTTGCCGCTCATCATCTTGAAAACTACGCCGGCCACACGCATCGCCGCGCCCATCGTCAGGATTCCTTCAAGGGGCGCGACTACATCGAATGCCTCGTGAAGCAGTTCGCCGAACGCAAAATCGAGATCCATCACTCCATGCCCGTCACGCGCTTCTGGTTTGATGAAAAGGCCAACCGCGTTGTCGGCGTCCAGTGCGGCCGCGACGACAAGGTCGTCAACTGCCGCGCCCGCCTCGGCGTCATCATGGCCACGGGCGGCATCACGGGCACGCCCGAGTCTCTTGACCGCTGGGTTCCGTCCGTCGCCGGCAAGGGCGTCGTAATCGGCGGCCCGAACAACGACGGCTCCGCCATGCTCACCGCCGTGCGCGACGTCGGCGTTCCGCTCTCCCACATGCAGTACATCGCCTCGTATCCCTGCGGCATCGTCACCGGCGGCCGCAACGGCCCGTACTGCCGCTGGTGGTTCATCACCAACCAGGGCGGCATCCTCGTCAACAAGAACGGCAAGCGCTTCGTGACGGAAAAGGAAGGCATCTGCCACGTCACGCCGCACCTCGCCCACAACCCGGACGGCTGCCACTACGTGCTCGCCGACCAGGCCACCTGGGACCGCACGCTCAAGACGATCAAGCTCTCTGCTCTTGTCGGCCTGCCCTCCTGGACCGAAGAACGCGTCCTCAAGGAATTCGAACTCGGCAAGAACCTCTGGAAGGCCGACACGCTTGAAGAGCTCTGCCAGAAGTCCGGCATGAACCTCGAAGGCCTCAAGAGCCAGATCGAACTCTGGAACAAGGCCGTCGAAACGAAGAACGACACGCAGTTCGGCCGTACCGACCAGCAGCACAAGATCGGTGCCGGTCCGTACCGCATGATCCGCATGTTCCCGTGGAACAACCTCTCCTGCGGCGGCGTGCGCGTCACCGAGCACTTCGAAGTCCTCGGCTGGGACATGAAGCCCGTCAACGGCTTCTACGCTGCGGGGGAAACGGTGGCCGGCGTCCACGGCGCCTTCTACTGCGGCGGCAACGCCTGCGGCTTCGCCCACACTTCCGGCTACATGGCCGGCAAGTACATCACGGGCTACAAGGAAGCCTAACCGGCAGCAGCCGATTCTCTGGGCTCTAAGCGCAGGGAGCTTCTCCTCGAAAAAGGCGCCGTCCTCTTCTCCTTTGGGCGGCTCCTTCCTGAGGCTCGGGTCAGATCCTTCACCCGGGCCTCTTTTATGTCTTGACATCTCCAAGATCCTGACCGATCCTTTAGTATTCGCTTCGAGAGCGTGGATCTCGGTGGAGCGCCACCTCTACGAAGGCGGCTCCCCGAGGTTCATCAGTTCTGGACGCGGACTGCATTCGTTCGAAGGGAAGACCAATCGCACCGGCATCATATGGAAAGCAGATCCGCAATGCGTAACCGTCTGCAAGCACGTGTACCGTGTTC
>NZ_KQ968567.1:0-13529 GCF_001578585.1 Sutterella sp. KLE1602 | reverse complement strand
GAGAAGGCATCACCGAGCGCGAGTTCGGGAGGTTCCGAGGGCGGGAGATTCCTTCCCTTGCCGTACAAGGGCTGCGTCAGCAGGGATTTCGTGGTCGGAGTGACAGCAAATCGGGGACAACCCCGAGGCGAAAAGCCTCGACTGTACCGAAATTCAGTGGGGAGGTTGTTTAGCAAGTCCCGCAAACGCGGTATCCGGACAACAATCGCCCCGCTTCGCCACAGCCGCAATCGTCTTCACGACATCGACCTTCCGCGGGCGGAAAATTCTCCGGAAAATGTCTCATTTCGGGGTTGTCCCCTAGGCGAAAACCTGTATACTTCGTCGTCCGATGCAGGAAGGCCCGCGGGGCCGAATGCATCCAAACCGCAAAAATTCATCTGCCGGCCGGACTCCGAGGGAGTGCGGTCTTTTTTTCGCACGGATCATCTCCATCATGCTTGAAACTTTTGGCATCCTCAACATCTGGGCCTATGCGCTCGGCGCTCTGATCATCGTCATGATCCCCGGCCCGAACACGCTCTTCGTGCTCAAGACGAGCATCGTCGACGGCCGCCGCGCGGGCTTCACCGCCGCTGCGGGCGTCTTCACGGGCGACGCCGTTCTGGTCTTCCTCGCCTACCTCGGCATCGCGGCCCTCGTGCTCGCGCACCCCGAGGTCTTCTTCTGGCTCAAGATCCTCGGCGCCGCGTACCTCGCCTGGCTCGGCGGCAAGGCCATCCACGCCACGTTCTTCGCCAAGAAGGCCGAAAAGGCCGAAGGCGAATCCGAAGTCGTCGTCAAGAAGAGCCGCAGCCTCGTCAAGGTCTACCGCAACGCCCTTGCGCTGAGCCTCACGAACCCGAAGTCGATTCTCTTCTACGTCTCCTTCTTCGTGCAGTTCATCGATCCGGCTTTCGACAATCCGGCGATCTCCTACACCATCCTCGCCCTGATCCTTGAATGCTTCAGCATGGCCTGGATGACGCTCCTCATCACCGCGGGCGCCGACCTTCTCAAGTTCTTCGGCCGTCGTCCGTCCGTCGCGAAGCTCGGCAACACCGCCATGGGCAGCATGTTCCTGCTCTTTGCATCGAAGCTCGCGCTCGACGCCTGACGCTCCGACGGGACAAGCACCAAATAAGACGGCCTGCAATCCGAATGTGGAATGCAGGCCGTCTTGTTTTGCCTCTCCCAGCATTTCGAAGACGTCTACCGGGCCGAGGCCGTCGTCATCTGCAACTCGCGCGGTGACTGCTGAACCATCCGAGAGCAGGTTGCGACCCCGTGATTTTATCACACCATGTTCGAGCACTTTATGCGTCGAACTGCTCGCGCGTCCTCGGCTCGCGGGCGAGCAGGCTCGCCACCTCGGTCCTGAAGTCGGAGACCTCTTCGAGCGCCATGAGCGTGCGTGCGAGCTCCTCGGTCTCCTCCTCGGTGAAGACCATGCCGACCACGCCCCTGAACTTCCTGAGAAGCGCCTCGTCGGTGACGGGATTGGTCGGTGCGCCGAGCGGCATCGGCACGTGTTCGCGCCAGCTGCGGCCGTCCTTGAGCGTCACCTCGACGATCGGCTCGTCGTCGTCCTTCTGGCTCTTGTCGACCGTGAAGCGCACGCGCGCCATCATGGCGGCGACGCGCGGGTCCTCACGCCGGGCGCGCGCAAACGAGGGAAGGCCCGCGGAGCCGAAGACGAGGTCGGCCGCCACGCTGTAGGGGATGGAGAGCTGGGCCGAGTTCATCGGATGAAGCGTCGCGTGACCGCACATGCCGTAGACGAACGGATTGATGATCACGTGCACCTCCTCGACGTCATCGGCCGTGAAGCCGTGTGCGGCGCGCAGGTTGTCGACGGCGTCGATTGCGGCATGGGTGGAGCGGCAGGAGGCGTGCGGCTTGATGGAGACGCGCCCGAGCTTCCAGTTCTCGCCGAGTTCGCGCAGATAAGCATCCGGATCGCTCGAGGTCGGCGCGAAGGAATGGTTGAAGCCGCCCCAGACCTCCTCGAAGACGTGCGTCGGCCCCGTGAAGCCGCGGCGTGCGAGCACGGCGCTCATCAGGCCGCCCCAGGCTGCATGGCCCGCATGCATGCGCTTGCTCTGCGCGCCGTCGTGCACGCAGCACCAGAGGCCGGAGGAGAAGGACGAGGCAAGGCCGAGCGCATTCTGCGTCTCCCTCACGGAAAGGCCCAGGATGCGGGCTGCGGCCGCGGCCGCACCGAACGTGCCGCAGGTGCCCGTCGAGTGGAAGCCCGCGCCGTTGTGCGGTTCATAGGCGCCGCAGGCCTCGAGCGGACGGCGGGCGACGTCGTAGCCGATCACCACCGCGTCGATGAACTCGCGCCCCGTCACGGGACGGTCCGCAAGCTCCACCGCGGCGACGGCCGCAGGCACCACCACGGCGCCCGAATGGTCGCATCCGCCCGTGTCGTCAAGCTCGAAGGCATGCGAGGCCGTGCCGTTGACGAGCGCGGCGTTGACGGGCGTCATCGTCTCGCCGCGGCCCCAGAGCGTGGCCCTGCCGGGCCCCTCGCCTTCTTCGCGAAGCACGGCCGTCAGGCGCTGCGCCTCAACCGAGACGGCCCCCGCAACGCCCGCGCCGATCGAGTCGAGAATGTGGCGCACGGCCTTCTTCACCATCGCGTCGGGCACGGCTTCGGAGGGCGTCTCCATGACGAATCGGGCGAGCACCTCGCTCTTGAGAACATTCGGAACAGCGGTTTCAGTCACTTCAGGCTCCTTTCGTGAATTCAGTCGTCAGGGCAATCCATGACTGCCCACGGGTCACGCCAATGATACCGAAAGCCCGCTGCCGACGTGCATGCGGAGCCTTCGAACACAACGAGCGCCAGGCACCCCGTAAAAACCATGATGTGTGTCAGTGCAACAAACTGTAAAATACCGCGTGGCGGCCCCTGACTGAAATACTGCCGCCTCCCTCCAACAACCAAAAAGAAAGCTTTACAACCATGGAAATGGATTTCAACTTCTGGCTCCAGTTCGCCATCGTTATGGTCTGCGTAGCCATCGGCGGCCGTCTGGGCGGCGTCGGCCTCGGTGCGGCCGGCGGTCTCGGCGTGTGCCTTCTCGTCCTCGTTCTTGGCGTTCCCCCGGGTTCTCCTCCGATTTCCGTCCTGCTCATCATCACGGCGGTCATCGCCTGTACGTCCGTCCTTCAGGGTTCGGGCGGTCTTGACCTGATGGTCCGTTGGGCCGAGAAGCTCCTTCGCCGCTGGCCGAAGATGATTACCATCGTGGGGCCGCTCGTGTGCTCCTTCTTCGTGATGGTCGTGGGCACGTCCTACGTGGCCTTCGCGGTCTATCCCGTGGTCGCCGAAGTGGCGGCCTCGGCTCGCGTGCGCCCCGAGCGCGCCGTTTCGGCATCCGTGATCTGCGCCGGCATCGCCGTGATGGCCTCGCCCATGTCCGCCGCCATGGCCGCCATGGTGGGCATCATGGCCACTCAGGGCGTCGAATTCCATCAGATTCTGGCCGTGACGATCCCGACCTTCATCCTCTCGCTCTTCTGCGCCGCCCTCTCCGTGTTCTGGCGCGGCAAGGAGCTCGAGGACGACCCGGAATTCAAGGCCCGCCTCGCCAACGGCGACTACCAGTGGCTCGCCACGCACTCCACGACTGAAATGAAGTTCGCGGAGGCTCCGTTTGCCCGCCGTGCCGTCTGCATCTTCCTGCTCGGCATTCTGGTCTCGATTCTCGTGGGCTCCGTCTCCGACCTGCGTCCGTCCTGGACAGTCGGCGAAAAGACCACGCTTCTTCCTATCCCGAACATCATCCAGATGGTGATGCTCGCCACGGCCTTCTTCATCATCATGCTCTGCCGCGTCCCGTCCGCGAAGTTCGCCTCGGGCTCCGTGTTCCGCTCCGGCCTCATCGGCGTCGTGGGCGTCTTCGGCATCGCCTGGTGTACGGGCACGTTCTTCGACCAGCACACCAAGGTCCTCGCCGACGCCTTCGCCGGCCTCGCCAAGGATGCGCCGTTCGTCTTCTGCCTTGCTACCTTCTGCGTCTCCACCGTCATCTTCTCCCCGACGGTCTCCACGACGATCATGATCCCGCTCGGCCTCAAGTTCGGCCTGCCGCCCGAGTTCCTCGTCGGCACCTGGGCCTGCTGCTACGGCGACTTCATCATCCCGGGCGGCGCGCAGATCGGCTGCACGGCCTTCGACCGCACGGGCACGACGCGTCTGGGCACCTTCGTGATCAACCACTCCTACCTGCGTCCGGGCCTCGTCTTCGTGACCTGCGGCACGTTCATCGGCTGGGGCATCTCCAAGCTGGTCTTCTGATCGGCCTGATCCCGAAAGTCCATATCGAAACGGGCGTCCTCCATGCCGGAGGGCGCCCGTTTTCACATTCGGTGGAATGCACGAAGGGGCGCGGATTCAGCATCCGGCGCCCCTTCAATTGTCCCTTGTCCTCGTCCTTCAGCCTCCCGTCCGGAGAGACGGAGAGAGGAAGGAGCGGATCCTGCCGACTACTTTGCGACCTTCGCCTCGTCGGGCTTCGCTTCGGCGGCCTTGAGAGCCCCCTCGATCGCCTGCCTCATGCTCGACTCGTCCATGTAGCCCTGGTGCCAGCCGAGCTCCTTGCCGTCCTTGTCGAAGAGGATCTGGGTGGGCACGGCCGCGATGCGGAAGTACGGCACGAGTTCGGGGTATTCGGAGGTGTTGATCTCGCGGATGGCGGCGCGGCCCTCGTACTCCTGGTCAAGCTTCCTGAGCGCGGGCTCCATCAGGCGGCAGGGCTGGCAGCCGTCCGCGCTGAAGGTGACGAAGGTCACCATGCCGGGCTCGGGCACCTTGCCGTCGAGCTTCGCATGAGCGGGTGAGGCCAGCACGGCGGCAGTCGCAAGGGCGCCGAGAAGAAGTCGAGTGTTCATGACGAATCCGTTTCGTTTGATGATGATTGAATTCAAGACCTGCCGCACGTTTTGCGGCAGAACCTTCCGATGATAGCGCACAAAGGATGGACGGTTGCGCCGAACTGCGTTCGGATTTTCCCTTCCTTCCGAATACGAAACTGCGAATACCGAAGTCTCGAGACTACAATCCATGGATCAGAACATTTCGGGAATCCGCCATGCAGCCTTGTGCCATCTCCGTCATCAAGGGCGACATCACGACGCTCGATGTCGACGCCATCATCAATTCCGCCAACCGCTCGCTTCTCGGAGGCGGCGGCGTGGACCGCGCCATCCACCGCGCCGCGGGCCGCGAGCTCCTCGCCGAGTGCATCGAGCTCTGCGGCTGTCCCGTGGGCGAGAGCCGGCTCACGAAGGGCTACGCGCTCCCCGCCCGTCACGTGATCCACACCGTCGGCCCCGTCTGGCTCGGCGGCGCATCGGACGAGGTCGAGACGCTTCGCCGCGCCGTCACGTCCGCACTCGACATTGCGCGAGACATGAAGTTCGAGACCGTTGCCTTCTGCTGCATCAGCCGCGGCATCCACCGCTTTCCTGTGGACCTCGCCGCGAAGACCACGCTCGAGGCGATGCTGGCGCACGATTTTGCGGGCCGCGTGACCGTCTGCGCCTACACCGACGAGGACCTCGAGGCCTACAAGGCGCTTCTGCCGCAATGACCTCGAGACCCCGTGCGGGTTTTCCCTCATCGAGTTATTAAGCAAAACACCATCCTCCTTGGGCAGAATTCCAAGATTTCTTACACACAGACGCTGACCGCCATGACGTCCCTTCAAATCAAATCCGCTCTTCTTTTCTCCCTGATGCTTTCGGCCGCCGCCCTTTCTTACGCAGCGCACGCCGCACCGGCCGCCGCTCCCGCCGCATCGGCCGAACCTGCTTCCGGGACCATGGTCATGACGGCCCGCGAGACGCCCGAGGCCGCCTGCGCCCGCGGCGAGGCCGCCGCCTGCACGGTGGCCGCGCTTCGCGTGCTTCCGTCCGTCGACAAGGCCCGGAGTGAGCAAAAGGCCGTCGGCGAGGCCCGCGCCCTCTTTGAGAAGGGCTGCAGAGGCGGGGACCCCGAGTCCTGCCGTCATCTCGGTCTTCTGCTTGCCGAGGGCAGGATCTATTCGGCCGACCTTCCGGCCGCAAAGGAACTTCTCTCGCGCGGCTGCACGATCGGCGACGACCGCAGCTGCCGTGAAATGGCCCGCATCGCCAACGACGCGGGCGAGCACGAGGCGTTGGTCTCCTGGCTCGGCAAATCCTGCATGCTCGGCAACGAGACGTCCTGCATGCGCACCGCCACCCTCGACCGCTCCGACGACCGTGTGCGCTGGGTTGAGGAGGCCTGCAGGCTCGGCCGCATGGACGCCTGCCTCGACGCGGCCGAGCGCCGCCAGAACGGCAACGGCGTGCCCGTCGACATGAAGCTTGCCCTTCAGAACTACCAGGCCGCCTGCCGCCTGAGCAACGCCCCGTCGTGCTTCCGCGCCGCCAAGATCCTGCGCTCTGGCGACGGCGTCAAGGCCGATCCGAAGGCCGCCGCCGTCTGGTACGACAAGGCCTGCCAGATGCGCCAGACCCGCGCCTGCGCCATCCTCGGCGACCTCTACCTCTCGGGCGAGGGCGTCGACAAGGACGATGTCCGCGCCAGGTTCTACCACAACATTGCCTGCTCGAGCGGCCTTCGCTCGAGCTGCCCCAAGGCCGGCCGCTGAGCCCGCCAACCGAGCCCGAATCGAACTTCCGGTGGGACAAAATCCACTCAAGGACCTAGTCCCACTGGCGTTCACAGCGAATACACTCCCGCTGATACCTTCAGGATCAGCCCCCCGGAGACCACCTCCGGCCCTCCCCGCAGACGACGTACTCCCTTCCCCCGCCCCGCCCGGACCGCAGTCATTCCCGACTTCCCCTATTCCCGACCGGATCACCCGTCAATTTCCGTCCACACACACCCAAAGTTTGTAACCGTTCATTTCCGAATTACCCCATAGATCCGTGTAAAGGCCTCTGCGACTGGGGAGATTAGCCAATTGCGGTTTGCGCAAGGTTCCGTGCGTCTTGCGGCGACGATAGCGTTTTCTTAGTTCGACTCTCTCATTCTGTGTAAAATGAATCCGCATCGGGAACAGGATTTTGACGCAAAGTATCGCCGATTCCCGTTCACCTAAGTGCATACTCCGAATCGCGATTCAGCTGTTTGAGGTATTTTATAAGCAACAAGTGATATCAACGGACCCACAAAAGCCGTCGATATCCGAAAAACCAGCTGATCTCATTACACATTCACAAGGGGACTATCGTGAATTCCATCTCGACCGACACACTCGGCGGCCGCATTGGCTCCGAACTCAAGCGTTCCGGCATCTCCATGCGCGAGCTCGCCCGCCGCATCGACATCGCCCAGCCTTCCATTTCCAAGTGGTGCTCCAACCAGGCCGTTCCGCGCGTCATCTATCTTGAGCGCATGGCCAAGGTCTTCGGCGTTTCCGCCCACTGGCTCACCTACGGCGAGCACGCCTCCGGCCGTGACGAAGTCGTCATCCGCCCGCGTCCCGAATCCTCCGAAACGATCGGCCTGTCGCTCACGGCCGACAGCGCCAAGCGCACCTTCGGCACGGAAGCCAACAAGCTCTCGCTCTTCACGCAGGAATCCGACGACATGGCTCCGACGATCCGCAGCGGCAGCCTCGTGGTCATCAACCATACGATCAACAAGGTGATCGGCTCCGGCGTCTACCTCGTCCAGGTCGGCGAAACGAAGGAACTTCGCCGCATCCAGCCGCTCGTTGACGGCACGCTCGACATCCGCATCGACAATCCCAAGCGCTTTGCGAACGAAATCGCCACCGACGACAAGATCGTCATTCTCGGCAAGGTGCTCTCCACGGTTTCCGTGAAGCACATCCGCTAAGCAGCGATCAGAACAAAGGGCCTCCCTTCCGGAGGCCCTTTTTCTTTGTCCCCGATCAGATCGCCATCGAGCGCCGGTCCGATGAGGACATAACCGGCCGGCTCGAACGAGTGGGGAAATGTCGAAGCACCCTGTTTCACACACAAACACTATCCATGACCACGAATCGTGCTGCGTCCTTCCTTCGGAGGCCGGGCATGCATTTCGTCCTCAGTCGACGCCCGGCATCTCGTCCCAACACGTCGTGCTGCAGGGCGTCATGCGGTCCCTGCGCATCTCCCAGCCGTCCGCCTGCAGGCAGGCCGCCGTCCTGATCGCGTCCCGCCCGAAGCGTCCCGTGATCATGTCGGCGGTCATCATGAGCCTTCTGCGCCGCTCACGGGCCGAATCGTCCTCGGGCTCGTCGAAGAGGGACTGCGGCTGCACGCATCGCGCTGCGCCGTCGACGGCGGGCACGAGTCCCGAGAGCACCACGCCGAGCCTGCAGTAGGCGAAGCCCCTTCGCCAGGCCCTTCTCACGAGCGCCTCGGCGACCGCCGTGAGCTCGATGGTGTCGGCTGTCGGCCGCAGGAGCCTTTCGCCCACCTCGGCCGAATGCTGCGGCTCGTTCTCCCTGAAGCGGCTCGTGCTGAAGAGAACGCCCACGTGCGTCGCCTCGCTTCCCTCGCGCCGAAGCACGCGGGCCGCGCTCTCCATGCGCACGGAGGCCGCGCACAGCAGGCCGTCGAGGTCGGAGACGGGCGCCGAGAAGCTGCGGGAGCGCACGATCTGCTTTCTCCCCGGCGGCGTCTCCTCAAGCTCGATGCAGCAGCGCCCCTGGAGTTCGAGCCAGGTTCGCTCGAGCACCACGCCGCCCAGGCGCCTCACGACGCCGCCCGGCACCCTCACGAAGTCGAGCACCGTCCGCACGCCGAGGGCCTCGAGCTTGGCGGCCGTCCTGCCTCCCACGCCCCAGACCTCCGAGACGGGCGTCACCGCAAAGGCCTTCTCCCTGCGCGCGGGCGAAAGGTCGTCCCAGTTGAGGACGCCCCCGAAGACGGAATGAACCTTGGCCCAGTGGTCGCAGAGCTTGGCGAGCGTCTTCGTGGGCGCAATGCCCGCACAGGTCGGAATCCCCGTCCACTTGAGCATGCGAGCCCTCGCCTCGCGGCCGAGCGCCGTAAGATTCTCCATGCCCGAGACGTCCGCAAACTGCTCGTCGATCGAATAGATCTCCTGCCTCGGCACGAGCGTGCGGATCACCGCCATCATGCGGTCCGACATCGACTGATAGAGCTCGTAGTTGCTCGAGAGCACCGCGACGCCGTGCCGCTCGGCGAGCTCCCTGATCTGAAAGTACGGGACGCCCCGCGCAATGCCGAGCGCCTTCGCCTCGACCGTCCTCGTCACGACGCAGCCGTCGTTGTTCGAGAGGACCACCACGGGGCGGCGCCTGAGCGTGGGATCGAACACCCTGTGCACCGAGGCATAGAAGGTGTTGCCGTCAATGTGAAGAAAGCGCGTCGTCATGCAGGACTCCTCCCGTCGACAGGCGCACGGCCTAGGGGCCGCGCCCGAGAATGCGGCCGAGCGCCGTCACGACGCCAGCCACCCTGAAGTCGTCCCACTCGGTGGGACGCAGGATCCTGTAGTTGCCCTCCTTGTTCTCGGGCCTCAGCTCAATGACGCCGTCAATGCGCTTGAAGCGCTTGATCGTGAGCGCGCCGCCGAGATAGGCGAGCACGATGTCGCCGTCGACGGGCTCCTTCGAGCTGTCGACGAGCAGAATGTCGCCCGAGGAGATTCCCGCGTCGATCATCGAGTCGCCGTCCGCCTCGATCACGAAGGTCGTGTGGGGCTTGCGCACGAAGAAATCGTTCAGGTTGAACTCCTCGCTCGCATAGTCGTCCGCCGGAGACGGAAAGCCGCACGAGCCCTTCATCTCGACGCGCGTGACGTTGTCCTTCGGATCGTTTTCAAGCGGCACGCGCCCGACGACGCGTACGTTGAGGTGCTCGCGAGGCAGCACGTCCGCAGGCCGGTCCTCCCCTTCGGGCGCCTCCTCCCGCGTCATGTCCGCACGAATGAGGCCCCTCAGGTAGCGGTTGCCGCCCTTTCGCCTGCAGTGCTCGGCCTCATCGGGCCTGAGCCTCACGCTTCTCACCTCGGAATAGGTTCCCGATCCCTTCGGACGGCCCGCGCCCGTGCGCGCACCGCCCCTCGCGGGCGAACCCGCTTCCCTCTTGTCCTCTTCCGACATCCCGGCCTCCTTCAGACAACCTCATCCAATGCCGGAATTGTAGCTCAAAAATCAAATTAAAAGCCGCGTCACCCGAAAACCCCGTTCCGCATCACCATTTGCGAATCTCAAAAAAGCGGACGGCCCGCAGGATTCCTCTCAATCCTGCGGGCCGTCCGCCTTGCAGTCGCAGTGACTGCGTCTCTTTTTAGAGCACCTCCGGACGGAGCTTCTTCGGGCCCCGCTTGAGGCCGATCACCGAGAGCTCTTCACCGAAGGTCTCGCGATGCTTCTTCCACTTGCGGATCGTCTGCGGGTGCGCGCTGAGCTTTCTTGCGATCTCAACGCAGTTCATGCCGGCGTCAAGCATCTCGAATGCGCGCTTGCGAACGTTCTGAAGCGCTTCGGGATGCATCTGCTGCAGGCCGCTTTCGCGTCGACCCTGCGACACGGTGTCAAGCGGGGGGAGCGAATGAGCACTCCACCGCATGTAGGACTGCTGGCACGGCAGCGGGTAGGTCACCCGGTCAATCGAACAGAATTCAGTCATGTTTGCCTCCTGTTTGTCAAGCCCCCTTGTCGGGGGGACGGATTCGATGCTAACACGTGAACGCCTCCGACGTCCCTCTCCCACAGGGGGCAGTTGCTCAAAAGTCGCACCTAGACTCAGGGTTTTTACCCAACATCCCTTCGCTTTTTCCGACGCGACATTCGGAGGGTTTTCCCGACCTTGACGAAGCTCAAGAAAAACCACGCGGGGCTCGACCTTCGACTTGCGTATTTTTCCCTAGTTTTTAGCGATTGATTTTTTCAATTGGCAGAACGCTCGAATACCTCGAACTTAATGTTCGACAAAAGCGAACGACAAGTGTAAAGATTGTCTATAAACATCGGCTGGATCAAGTCCGTTGCTTTTCCATACAATCGTAAGTCGAAATTGAAGGCTTTTTTGAGCGGGCCGTGCGTCCGGAGCGCGAAATCTGTACACTGCTCCGATAATCTCGAACGGATCCCTCATGAAGCTCTTCATCGCCGAAAAGCCCTCCGTTGCCAAGGCCATCGCCGCCGAGCTCGGCGTATCGGGCCGAGGCGACGGGTTCATCAACTGCCGAAACGACGTGGTCGTCACCTGGTGCTTCGGCCATCTTCTCGAGCAGGCCGAGCCCGACGCCTACCTGCCCGACGACATTCCGAAGACGAAGAAGGGGCGCAAGATCTGGCGCATGCAGGACCTGCCCATCTTTCCGCAGCACTGGCTGATGGAGGCGAAGACCGAGCGCGGTGCGAAGAAGCAGCTCTCGGTGATCGGCAAATTGCTCAAGTCTGCGGCAACGGTCGTCAACGCGGGCGACCCCGACCGCGAGGGACAGCTCCTCGTCGACGAGGTGCTCGAGCACTTCAGGGCCCGACAGCCCGTCGAGCGATTCTGGGTTTCGGCGGTGGACCCCGCCTCCATCCGAAAAGGCCTCGCCAAGCTCGGCGACAACCGCAGCTACGCGGGCATGCGCGACGCCGCGCGCGGACGCTCCCGCGCCGACTGGCTGCTCGGCATGAACCTCTCACGCGCCTACACGCTCGCGGGCGGCGACGGACTCCTCGCCGTGGGCCGCGTGCAGACGCCGACGCTCTTCATGGTCGCGCGACGCGACTACGTGGTGCGCAACTTCACGCCCGTGCCCTACCTCTCGATCACGGCGGACCTCGCCAAGGAGACCGTCCCCTTCACCGCACGCTGGAAGCCCGGTCCCGACCAGAAGGGCCTCGACGAGGAAGGCAGGCTCCTCATCGACCTCGACGTCGGCCGCGCGCTCGTCGAGCGTCTCTCGAAGGAAAAGACCGCCACGGTGCTCTCCGCCGAGACGAAGCGCCGCAAGGCCAATCCGCCCAAGGCCTACTCGCTCGCCGACATCCAGATCGAGGCGAGCAAGCGCTTCGGCATGACGGCCGAGAACACGCTCAAGGTCTGCCAGTCGCTCTACGAAGTCAGGAAGATCACGAGCTATCCTCGTACCGACTGCGGCTATCTGCCCGAATCCCAGCACGCGGACGCGCCCGCCGTGCTCGCCGCCGTCGCCAGGAACTTCCCCGCCGCAGCCCCCGCCTGCGCCAAGGCCGACCCGAAGCTCAAGAGCCCGACCTTCAACGACAAGAAGGTGACGGCGCACCACGGCATCGTGCCCGTCGCCAACACGATCGATCCCGCCACGCTCACCCGCGAGGAGGCCGACATCTACCGCCTCATCGTGAGGCGCTACATCGCGCAGTTCTTCCCGGTGCACGAGTTCGACGCAACCGAGGTCGTGCTCGGCATCGGCGGCGAGACCTTCACCGCCAAGGGCCGCGTCGTGCGCGTCGAAGGCTGGCGCATCCTCTTCGAGAAGGACCGCAGGGCTGCCGAGGAAAAGCGCAGGAAGAACCCGAAGGCCGCAGGCGGCCGAGATCCGGACGGCGAGGACGAGGACGACGCCCAGACGCTCCCCGCACTCAAAAAGGACGACGTCTGCGACGTGCGCGCCGTCAAGGGACGCGAGGACAAGACGAAGCCGCCGCAGTTCTTCACCGAGGGCACGCTCATCGCCGCCATGGAGAACATCTGGCGCAGCTTCGACGACCCGAAGGGACAGGCCATGCTCAAGGAGGCGGGCGGCATCGGCACGCCGGCCACCCGCGCGGCCATCATCGCCGAACTCAGGCGCAAGGAATACCTCGAGACCGAAGGCAAGTACCTGCACTGCACCGAATCGGGCCGCAGGCTCCTCAAGCGGGTTTCGCCCCGCATCCGCTCGGCCGCCATGACCGCACACTTCGAGGAGCGCCTCAGGCTCGTCGAGTCGGGCGCCGAGCAGCTCGACAACTTCGTGAGCGAATACGAGGCCTTCATCGCGGCCGAACTGCAGAAGGTCCGCGCAGGCCGCACGGCCCCGAGCGGCTCCGCACGCACCGGAGCGGCAAGGCCCGCACCCGCACCGTCCCGCGAGCCGTCGCCCGAAGCGCCCGCCCCGAACATGCCCGACGAGCCGCCACCGCTCGATACGGTCTGCTGATCGTCCGGAAGACCCGCGCGGCCCTCAAACGAAGAAGGCTCCGCCTTCCTCCGTCGAAACGGAGAGAAGCGGAACCTTTCGCGTCCGGATGGATCCTCGCAGGACGACGTCCTGCGTCAGAGCTTCTTAACGAACTCGGACTTGAGCTGCATCGCGCCGAAGCCGTCGATCCTGCAGTCGATGTTGTGGTCGCCTTCGACGAGGCGGCTGTTCTTCACCTTGGTGCCGATCTTGAGCGGCGTCGAGGCACCCTTCACCTTGAGGGTCTTCACGATGGTGACGGAGTCGCCGTCGGCGAGCAGCGTGCCGTTGGCGTCCTTCACGACGAGCTTCTCCTCGTCATGGGCGGCTTCCTCGCCGGGCGTCCATTCATGGGCGCATTCAGCCAAATCCGCCAGGAACCCTCGCCTGTGAGGCGGGGAGGAATGGCGGAAAAGACAGC
>NZ_KQ968566.1:407-12212 GCF_001578585.1 Sutterella sp. KLE1602 | reverse complement strand
CAATGTCTGCAAAGCTCAATTGACCATTAAACAATTCTTCCATAGCGTTACAAGATCGTAAACGTCTACACAATAGAATTATACTATTTTGATGGCAAAAAAACACCATTTTTTGACGTTGCAAAGAAAAACCGAACGGAACAATTTTGTTCAATTCGACTCGGGAACAGGGGTTTTGAAGAGCTTCCTTAGTGTGTATTTTTTCCGCTTTTAGGAAGAGAACTGAGGGCAGGCACGCTCTGAGGAACGCTGCCGAAGGGCGAACCGTCCAGATGATATCTTGTAGAAAGACTGTTCTTTTTCGAGTACAATCTCATAATAATAAAAAAGCTCCCGAAACAGGAGCTTTTTATGTCGCACAGTCAAGCCACAGCGTACGTCAATAAAGTCGAAGACAACTGTACATCAACCCTTTGCAACGCCCCAGACGTCGCCCCAGTCACCTGTAAGGGCGCCCTTTGCATAATCCACGACTTTATTTTCGAAAAAATAGTATCCAAACATTTTCGAGTTCCGATGCGGTTCTCTTCTCGGCCGCTTTCGCCTGTCTAACAGGCTTACCCCTTGTATCATCACTTTTGAGTTCTCCCTCCGTTCTCCTGTGGCATTGATGGATCATCGAAGTCCTGTGGGGCAATCTGAGGGGGCACGCCATCAGTCATCCGTTTTGTTGGAGAGATTGAGTTATGTACACACTCAAAGAGATGAGAACACTCCCGCCCGGGAAGTATCGTCTGGAAGACAACCTTTACCTAATCGTACGAGACGCTCGTCGCTACATTTCATTCATCTACACGTTCGCACAGAAGCGACGGGAGATATACCTCGGCGCTCTTTCAAAAGAAGTTCTTACAGTAGCTAAACAGAAGGCCGCCCAATGCCGCCTGTTGCTTATTCAGGGACTAGACCCAAAGGAAGTTCGCGACGACAATAAAAAAGAAATTGAACGTAAAACCGTCACATTACATGAATATTATGACAAACTACTCCCTATCATTTTAAATGCAAAACAATTGCACGGAGCAAATTCAAAACGCAAATATACTCATCTGCCATACACATACATTATGCCGGTCTTGGGCGATATGCCCATTGCCAAGATAACAACAGAAGACATTGCCGACTTTCTCAAACCTTTGTGGATGAGAATACCCCCTACAGCATTAAAACTGCGTCTTGTACTTGAATCTATTTTTGCTTATGCAAAAAAAGAAGGATTATATAAGGGCGACAATCCTGCTGTTTTTAAACAAAACTTGGATATGTATCTTCCTCCTTATGGAAAAATACATGAAACACAACATCAACGCTGCACAACAAATGAAGAGTTACAGCACTTTCTCAAACTTATGGCGGTATGGCATTGGTGGTTCCCTGAAGCATTACTTCCATTGATGATCATGCTAACCGTTGTATTAGCGACGAGAGTCAATGAATGTTGCGACCTCTCTTGGACAGAAATTAATTTAAACAACAACACAATCGTCTTGCCAAAAGAGAGAAAAAAGTTCAAAAAGGGAGATCCTTTTATAATTCCACTCTCAAAGCAAGCCCTTTGGATTATTAATGAAATACGAAATCTCAATACCAATTCCTCAACGCTCATTTTCTTAAGAAACGACGGCACTAAACTACACAAGGACAATGTTCGCAAATTCATGGGAACGGTTTGTACCAGTCTTCATGGCACGAGGTCTAACTTTAGGAACTGGTGTGCGCGCAACAACATCTCGTCCGAGGTCGCCGAATTGTCACTCATGCACGCCGTTAGCCCTAACGCCACCACGCGTTCCTATTTGCGCGACGACTTCATGGACATGCGCATCGAGGCGATGCAAAAATGGGCGGATTACATATTGCCTATGGAGATTCTGACAGCATCTTTTCTCACGGATGTACAGAAGGCCAAACTTAAAGCCGTTCCTTACCACGAAAAGGGCAGAGGTTGGGTCGGGCTCTATAGAGATCAATGGAATCTCGGACTTTAAAACGTAGCGGTCCCCAAAAACGCCAAAAGGCGCATCACCGCCCTTTCGGGAAGTGTGCGCCTTTTGAGCAGGCAGTTCTTGCGAACTGAATCACATGGCGACAGTGTCAACCTCTCCGTTGGCCACTTAAGCCGCTAGAGAAGTTGTTTTCGTTGCCAACCGGTAGACTTGCTCGCACTCGAAATCCCACTCGGAATACTTGATGTCCGGATACTCGGACATCGCACATTCAAGAGCTTCTTCGGGACTGAGAAAGTTTGCCATTGAGAACGAATCACCATCTTCAAACGTTACGATAGCTTCATAGATCCAGCCATTGAGAATGCCCGTCACGCGCTCATTGAACGCGTTGCAAAGCGTCTTGAAGACAAATGTCTTCGCATACGTCTTGCGGGGCATGGCATCGAGCCACTTGTCGCGAGGAACGATGCAGATGCCACAGCACGCTGAATCCCAACTCCGAGTCGGTCGCGTCTGATGAAGTCTAAACCACTCACCGGAATGGCGACCGAACTCCATGAAGAAGACGTGATCCCCTCTGCGAAGGGCTTCGAGATGAGCTACGCGCACAACAGCGTCGTCTTTTGCCGTCTCAACACCAAAGATCTCTGCAACAGAATCGTTGCGCGTGTAGATTCGAAGGCCGAAATACACGACATCCTGCATTGCAGTTTCGTCGAAGAAATCCTGATATTGAACGGAAATTTTCCGGTTGCGAGTTGCATCGTAACGGATGTACTGACTATCAAGCATTGTGTTCTCCTTTAAGGAATAAAAAAGGGGAACGCCTGCCCCTTGGGGAAGAAGTTCCCCAGAGGGTTGCAAGAAAGAAAAGAATCAGAACTCAGTCACAAACGGACGGAAGGCGTCAGCCAGTTCGTTGTACGCACTTTGGACGGCATCCATGTCATCCAAGATGTCGCGGATGTGATACGGGGCACCGTTGGCACCATGACCATCCGGCCCGATCCAGAGGCTGGCCTCGTAGTCGGGGTCGAATCCATCGGCCAGCGCGACAACCTCCTTGGCGAAGGCGTTGAAGCTGGTGACGGACACGATGATCTTGGCGTCGTAGAACGAAACGCTTGGCGTCAGCTCGAATTGGAGCTCGTCATCGTCCGTTGCGGACGGCATGACGATTTCCCAATGATCGAGCTTGTCGACGGCGGCCTTGATCTGGTCGAGTTCTTGAAGTTGGAACATGATGTTCTCCTTTGGGAAAAAAAGGGGAACACCACCCCTTCGGGGAAGCATTCCCCAAGGGGTGATAAGTTAAACGAGTAGCAACTTGTGCCCTCGGTACAGACGTTCGGCCTCCTCAATCGCCTCTACGAGACGTTTGAAGGGTCCGATGACATCGAGCGACCTCCACGAAATCGAATCCGGATCTTTGACCTGAGACTCAACTTCGAAACCGAAATCACCTTCGTCGACCGTTTGCACCGTGATGGCCCAAAGCGTTCCGTCGGATTGCGTTTGCACGCTTTCAGCAACGACTTCAGACATTTTGAGATACCTCCCAAAGAGAGAGGAGACATCTCGCCCGCACGGGGATTGATGTCCCCATAAGGGTTGAAAAATTTGCTTTGGTCGTTAAACCCAAAACATGTCAGGAAGACTGGTCGAGTTCTCATGATCGAGATCGCCGTCCTCGCCGCGCACGATGAGTTCATGCGGAACGCCGGCAATGAAGTCTTGGATGACCTTGACCTCATCGAACTCCGGATACCATTTGACAGCGTCCCAGATCAATTGAACCCAGTCCTTCCCGTCCCGACGCGTGAACGTCTTGACGTCATCGGCATAGGCGACGTAGTCGCTTTTGCATACGGAAGAAAGGGCTTGAAGTCTGGGAAAGTCGTCCTTCTTGAGGACGAGTGAAACATCCGAGTAGTAACCCATGATGCGACTCCTGGAAAAGAGGGCCGCATCTCCGTCGGGGATGTGGCCCCAACGGGTTGAACAAAAAAATCAGTCGTGAATGTAGGCGGCAATGTCGGCAGATACGACTTCGAAGAACGTCGTCATCACGCGCACTAAAGCAGCGAGCGCGATGAGATCGTCGCGAAGCCGACGCTCGATGAGCGAATCACCTAGCTTCAGACCGGACGTAGCTTTGAGGATGGTTTCTGCAAAGCTCCAATCTACCTGCATCGCGTCGTAGGTTTCCCAATCGCAATCGTGATTGAGTGCGACATCGAATGCCTCAGACTTCTTTGCAGCCGCCACAGCGCCCATTTCAAAGTCCTCAACCCAGCCCGAAATGGTTTCGAGATGGGCATGTACGAGAAATGAGAGTGACGCTAAGGGCGTCTCGTTGTTGGCAGGATTGCAAAAGTCAACTTGAACCATGATGTTCTCCAAAAAGAAAAGAGGACACCATGCCCGTGCGGGGATTGATGTCCCCGTCAGGGTGGATAGGAATGACGACTACCGCTCGTCTGAGCGGCATCGTAGTCTCGTTTTCAAGGCACTCGGAAGAACGGTTGATCCAATTCATCCATTGCGCCATAGCCCGCAGCGTCGATGGCATCGACAGCTATTCGTGCCTTCTGCCGGAACTCTTCGACAATCCTCTTGGCAACTGGATGGCTGTCAAGTTGATCGAGCAGAGTTTCAGCGAAATGGCAATCCCAGATCAGGCGATCCCAGAGAGCGTGACTCACGTCGACGGGCGGCAGGCGGTTGCGAAGCTGCTTGAGAAAAACAGGATCGCGCTTGCCGTACTCGTCTTGAGCCAGAGGCGTCAGACGACGCAGGTCATCGAACAGCATAGGTTTGACTTCCGCTTCGGAAGTTTGGACAAATCTGTCCAGATCTTCGAAGAAGAGCGTACAAACGCGCTCGAACTCACGGTAGAGTTCTTCTTTCATAGTGCTATCTCCAATGGAAGGGGATACCAATCCCTATAGGGAAGGCATCCCCATAGGGTTGACAAGAAGGATCCCCGCTTGCGCGGGTCGAACGCATGACATTGCGTCCGAAACAAAGATCGGCTGCGAAATCAGCAGCTTCTCTCTGTTGGGTTAGTGATACTGGACATAATCCAAATCACAAATCTCACCGTTTTCAATCCGGAAAATCAGACGCCAGCTTGCGTTGACCTTGACCGCATAAAGTTCGGTTTGAAATTTCAGCTTGACCGAGTGAAAACCAGGGACCTGTTTCAGGTGTAGAGACGAACCGCCGCTAAATGACAACTGCGCGAGCAGTTGATTGAGCTTCGGCGCGTGCTGTGCCACGATGCCTGAGGTGTCTCCGGTTCTCGCAAACCGTTCCAGACCGGGGTGCAGAAATGAACGTATCGCCATTCCTCACCTCCGTTTGAGTCGGCTCAAACGGTTGAGCATTTCTGCGCAACATCGAGCCTCATCCAAGAGCGGTTCCCTGTTAACGGACGCGTGCAAAATCAGATTGCGAATTTGGTTCGCAAGCGTTTTGACGCGTTCGATGCGGCAGGGATCGGTTTCAAGCCTGAGAAGTTCGTTCGAAAAATCTCGAACGGATTCTCTGATTGCTACTGCACCAGTGCATTGCATCATCAATCTCCCTTGATACGTCTCCCGTCGTCCATGGGACGACGAAAGACGGTTTCGACAAGAGTCGGACTTCAGGCTTTGAGCGTATGGTTGTACGCGATGTGAGCCAGTCTGCCCGCCGCATTGCTCGCTTCGGCCAAGTCTTCGGAGTCCTCGTTGTCGAGGCTCGCGATGAATTGATCGAGGAGATGGCGGTTGATGATCTGCGCTTCAGCACTGATGAGCGCAAGTTCATGACGATGATCCACTTCCGGTTCGGCCTTCAAGCAACGTTCGAGACGTGCCGAAAGGTTTGCGAGAAGCTTGGAGTAGTCATGATGATTCGTATTGAACGACATTTTGGTTTTCCTTTTTGGAAGTTGCCCAGCGAGGAAAACCCATCTTCCCTACGGGAAGTTGGATCTTCCCGTTTGGGTTGATGATGAAAGTGAAGCGTCCTGCCTGAAGA
Organism: Sutterella sp. KLE1602; assembly: GCF_001578585.1. NCBI lineage: Bacteria > Pseudomonadati > Pseudomonadota > Betaproteobacteria > Burkholderiales > Sutterellaceae > Sutterella > Sutterella sp. KLE1602. The sequence goes on along the minus strand of NZ_KQ968566.1, from coordinate 6,237 downwards.
ATTCAGTTAGAAAGATTCACACGTGAGCTCGCGATAGAAAGGAAAGGCCGACGGTCCACGAAGTCTGATGACGTCGTTCCAATCAACCCCCTTTTCATTCAACACGAGCATGTCGGGACTCGGCAGACAAATGACTGACGGAATCCCGGATTCGAGGAGACGGTCTCGAAGCTTGATTGCTGCGTTCTGCCCCGTCTGCGACTTGTCCCTATCCGCGAAGATAAAGACAGCCTTGACGGCTTCCGGCAGTTCGACAGCAGTCATCCCATGCGCAGAGATGGAGGAGACACACGGATAGCCGGTAGCCACTGCGACCGAAAGAGCCGTTTCGACTCCTTCAGCAATGCAGAGAATGCCGTCCTCCTTGTTCACTTCACCAAAACTGATGAAGGCCCCATTGATGGTCTCACCCTCGGGCAGAGCCATCAGCTTCTTGGCTGGACCGTAGCCCGCCAATTTCACGCCATCCTGAGTTAGGTAGGTGCGGTGCAGCGTGATGAGTTTCCCCTCCACGTTACGAACCGCACAGACCATGCAGGGATACTTCCCGACAGTCTTTCCGTGCTCATCCACATAGGTCTCAGCGGGCAGAAAGCGCATGTTTCTGAGGATTCTGGACCCTCTCGCAGGGGTGATCCCGCGATTGGCCAGATACGTCAGAAGCGGCTTCTGAGACGCCTCATACGAGCGAACAGGATTGGCAGAAATCCATTTGTCGTTGATGGCATTCGCTCTGCGAAGTGCCTCATCGTTGGCTTTCTGCGCCTTTTCCTCAAGCTCGCGGTCCGACGGCATCTTTCTTGCCGACCAGAGCTTTTGCTGGCATTCCCGGCCTTTGTACGTGAACGTACGCGTGCCGAGCAAAGAAAGACGAGCGTTATCTCCAACGGCGAGTTCGGATTCAGCGCAGGCTCTTTGCAGATCCTTGCCCCAAAGTCTCCTCTCTGTGCCGTCTTGGAGATTCAGCACGACGTTGAAACAGGAACTGCCGCTCTTGAGCTTGCTCATCCCGATGAACGTCACCTTGCCGTCGATTGTTTCGATCTGAGACTCCGGCGAGATGCCTTCCGGCACCCGCAGAAAATCGTTGACCGCCTTCAGCGCAGTGAAGAAGTTCCAGCTGTTGACCGCCATCAGAATATGAATGCCGTCAAATGCTCCGCAGGTATTGCAGATGCAACTGCCGGACACTCTATAGTCCTTGAAGAATCTAAAGCCGTTTTCTCCGCCGTGGATCGGGCAGGCAACGTGGTTTGGGGCGGCTTTGAGTGCTGGTCGGAGTGCGGGAGCAAGACTGCTCAACACTTCGTCCCAACGCCCGGAGGCCGCCTTCAACACCACTTCAGCATCTATCTTGTACTGTGACATTTTTCTCACTCTCTTGAAAAGAATTGAGTCGATTCCTTCAAGAGGCGTGGCACCCTTCAAGGGATGTCAAACCCCTGAAGGGAATCAACGAAAAAAGGGACACAGTGATGCCCCTTCGGGGATATGCGTCCCCAAAGGGCAATCGACCTACGGTCGATTTGAAGTTAACAAGGGATCTCGTCTTCGGAGACCATGCCGGAAGACGCGGCGTAAACCACTTCATCCGGCGCTCCAGAAGCCTGTGCGGGCGCACCGGCAGTTCTGGCGGTCTGAGCTCTAGCCGGAGCCTGAGCCTTGCCCTCTGCAAGAATCTGCACGTCCTCGACGAGGATCGAACAGGTCTTGCCCTTGTAGCCGTTCTTCAGTTCCACTTCGCGATAGTTGAGGCTGCCCTGAAGGCTCACGACCGTTCCCTTGAGAAGGGCGGATGCGAGCTTTTCCGAGCGGGGACCGAACATCAGGCAGTCATGCCAAGTCGTCACCGTCTGATAGCCGCCGGTCGCCTGCTTGACAGACGACTTGGTGGCAACCGAGAAGGTGAGCATGGCGGAACCAGACTTGGTTTGACGGACCTGGGCGTTGTGACCCAACACACCAACCAGAATGACCTGAGCGAAAGAACGATAGTTCAACATTTGAAACTCCATAGTTGAAGATGCGGGGAACTTCACCCCCATGGGGATCCGTTTCCCCACGGGGTTAAAGAAAGAAAAGACCGCGACTCGAAAAGGAGTCTCAGTTGTTGTGCAGAAGAACCTGCTTGCTGATGTTCATCAAGGCATTCTGAAGTTCAGAAAAATCCTTGATAACAGCACTGATCGGGAAGGCCTCACTGAAGAAATTTGAAGCCAAGTGTTGGCCTACACCGATGCCGACGAGCGTCATGCCGCTTTTGGCCACTTTTGCAAGCATGGTTCTTGCGTTTTCATTGATACACCCATCCGTCACGACGATGATGATCTTTCGATGCTCATGTCGCTTGGAGAGCTCGACACACGTCTGTACGAGGGTTTCCGCCAACGGCGTACTTCCCCCAGACGTCAGTGAGCCGATGCCGTGTGCATACTTTTCCGGCTTGCTTCCAAAGGGGATCATCGTGACGCACGCTTCTCCCCTTTGGCCGATGCACCCTGGAAAAACCGTGAGCGCCGCTTTCGTCTTTGGAATCGACTGCATGGCATAAATCAGTGCCAGTGCAGCACGGATGGCCATGTCGTCTGCCTTACCCACCGAACCCGAAAGATCGAGGAGCAGGCTGACCGACGTGTCAATGGCCGGCACTTCCTCGCGACGCTCAAAGATCTTCGTCGATCCCGTCGTCAAACGAGATAGACGCGAGACTTGGATGCGACGTCCGGAATTGGCCGTGTAGACACCTTCGCGTGACTTGGCTTGAAGGATGCCGAGGAGCGCTCTGCGAGCGACCACGCTGTCCATCTTCGCCCTTGCAAGTCTTTCATTGCCCTTTTTCAAGGTTTGTCGATTTTCCATCGACGGGATGTAAGTCATCGGCGGCACAACCTTGCCATAAGTTGTCGGGCTTGAACTGCCACAACCTGCAGCATCGGGGTCATCTTTCTTGAGCTCATTGAGCTTTTTCTGGATCGCCTTCGACAAATCGAACGACTCGTCGATGCGGCAACGATTGCTCAAAGTGCTTGTAAGAGACCGCTCGATTTTTTTTGTGCCCTTCTTCTTGCCTGCTCCAGCTTTGTCATCGGTAGTGGCGGAGCCATTCTCCCCGCTCTGCTGTTGTTCAGCCGAGCTTGATGAATTGCCGTCGCCATCATTGGATTCAGCAGACGAATTTGCATTCGACTCCTGACCCGAACAACCTTCCTGAGAACCTGCGCAACTGTTGCCGTCGCCAGAGTTCTGTTGGGAAGAACCGCCGTCCGAGCTTTGAGAGGCATTGGACTGGCCGGATGAACCTTGCTGTTCACCGGCTTTGTCGTTTTCCGAGTCCTCCTGCCCCGAACCCGACTGTCCGCCCTGTTGTGCATCCTGCTTCATGTCGTCCAATTTGGACTGCAAGAGAGCAATGATGCGGTTGACGCACTTGATTACGTCGCGGGTGGATGTCAGTTTCGGGAAACATTCGAGCTCCTTATCGACAGCCTTGGCAATGTCTTCGCCGAAGAATTGGACGAACTTGTTGCGCACGGCGTCCGTGGTCGGCGTGACCTCCGGGTGGTACGACTGTTCACAGCGGAGCAGAAGGTACATCCCCAGTGCGGTCGGCGCATTCCACTTGTACTCGGGTGAGCACATTTCGACCAATGCCGATTCATGAGCCTGATCGAGGAGGAATCTCGCACCGGCATACTCCTTGCAAATCAGTTTCTCAATGCGTGCGTCCTCGATGCAGTTGAGCAACGAAAACGCAATGGGACACTGTGCAAGCAAGTTGGACAACTCGCTGTGCTTAAACATCTTCGTGAAGCGAACATGAGCAGCCTCGTGAATGAGGAAACCCAATAGTTCGTTGCGTGAGATGTCGCGCTCATCGAGCGTCGCAGGCAACGTGATGGTTTGACCGTCGGTCTTCGCACAGTTGCCTATGCAGACTTCGACGCCAAGCTTGTTACCGATAATGCCAGCGGTAATGGGAAGGCTTTTAAGAAAGTCAGATTGCATTCTCATGGTTATGAACTCCAAAAAGGAACCCGCACCATTGAGAACACACCCCGCGGTTGCGAGAAGGTTCTCGCAAGCGCGGGAGGTTGTTGAACAGCTTTTCGTTAGAAAGCCGAGAGATGGATGACGGGCGGGGCCGGCGGGACATCTTCGTCGAGCATGTTTTCCTCAACAGAATTGGTCGAAACCTCTTCAGTCGATTCTTCATGTTCGGACTCGGACACCTTCGCTTCTTCGGAAGGCGATCCGAAGAAGGAAGCCAGCACGGAATCCACATCATCCAGTCCGGTCGGGTCAAGAACAGTCGCTTCGGGGGCTTTTTCAGCTTCCTTGGTCACTTCCTCAACCTTTGCGGTTGCCTCAGTTTCTGCAACAACATTCGTCGGTGCAGTCACTTCGGTCTTTTCATCGGCAGTCGGGGTCATCACAAACATCGAAGCCGTCTCGGGCTGCGAAGCAACGGGCGTTGCATTCAACAGTACGGGATCAGGATTCGACATCGGCATGATGGTGGTCCCAAACGAATTGCTGATGTATTGGTCGAGCGTCAAACGACCGGTGGCGACCTCATTGAGGAGTGATTCATCGCACATCAGACCCAACGCCCCCGAAAGGATGTTGAACTGCTGCATCGAGAATTTTCCCTTGGTCGGCATGATCGCCAGAAGACGATTCAGAAGCTCAAGCAACGGACGAACGCCGCTGTTGAGGAACTGAAGACTCGTGAGCTTTTCACGCATGACCTTCAGGGTCGAGAGGGTTCTCTGAGAAAGATCCTCTGGTTGCTTGCCAACAACCGAACGATGGAGAAGCAACTTTGACCGCTTGGAAATGTCGCGAAGCACTTCTTCGAACAAACCGCCGACAGTTCGATTCAGAGAACCAGTTTTGTCGATGGTTGCGTTCACCGGCATGAACTGACAGAGTGAGAAGTCCGCATTGATGCGCTCTGCAATCACGACAGGACTTGGGACCACCATTCTCGCGGCAAATGCCGGATTCTGATTGATCCATTCCTGACAACGCTGAGGCATGTCCCGAACGAACTCATCGCGCTTGGCGTTGTAGTCCTCGGCAATGACTCTGATCGCATCCGCCACTTCCTGGGCCTTGTCGACTGGAATGGCATAGCCCTTGCAGAACGGCAACCCATTGTCATTCAGAACCGTTTCGGCGCGCTTTTTGAGCGTTTCGAAAATTCTCAGATGCTTCGGGTCGATGACTCTCTTCTGGCCGTAATTTGCCGTCACTTCGTCAGGCGGCAGCGTACCGTCCTTGATCCCGTCCGAATAATCGGCGCGAGTCATGGCGACGGAACCCGTCCACTGTCGGAAGAACAGGTAAAAAATCACCAAATTCTTAGTCAGATAGTCCTGGGGAAGTGCTACGCAGTTGGCGGCGGCTTCACTCGTGCTCGTTTTAACGTTGTTCGACATAATGTCCTCCTTAAGGATTAAAAGAAACCCTTCAGGGGACACAATTCACCCGTAGGGGAATGGTCCCCTGTCGGGCGATTGTGGATTCGGAGCCTGCGATTTAACGCAGAGCCACCTTGTCCGTAGAAAAAAGAGTGCGAGATCGTGCTTTATCAACACGATCCCGAACGGTTCACAAATGCCTTGCGGCTGCGCTTACCGTCTTGTCACCCTAATGACAACTAGTACCAGCCCCACCAGAATCCACCTTTCGGGGATGTCCAGCAAAAAGCCGTGTGCTATGATGTCAGTAGAGATTAGCGAGGTGATTGTGAGTTTCATCGCTATCTCCTTTTCCAAGACCCGCTGTTTACCAGACAGCGGGTTTTGTTTTACACCCTCCGAAATCG
>NZ_KQ968566.1:0-307 GCF_001578585.1 Sutterella sp. KLE1602 | reverse complement strand
CCGGCGCAGGGGGCGCATGTGGTGAGGAGGAAACAGCGACGACAAACTCGTCACTTCAAACAACACTCAAAACTAAAAAAGAGTGCGAGATCGCGCTTTACCGACACGATCCCGAACGGTTCACAAAAGCCTTGCGGCTACGCTTACCGTCTTGTCACTCTAATGACAACCAGTACCAGCCCTACCAGAATCCACCTTTCGGGGATATCCAGCGAAAAGCCGTGTGCTATGATGTCAGTAGAGATTAGCGAAGTGATCTGGAACTTCATCGCTATCTCCTAATCCAAGACCCGCTGTTTTGCCGACA
>NZ_KQ968565.1:7129-16843 GCF_001578585.1 Sutterella sp. KLE1602 | reverse complement strand
AAGATGATGACGAACGCTGGATCGACCGCGATGCAGCTGCTTGTCTGAACCTGTTGTACGCCGATATTGAAAATCAAATACGCCCCGGAACGGATCCGTGAGGCCGTTCCAGCCGGAGCAACAGCCTGGCGTGACGCCGGTGTCGTAGTCATTCAAGCCCGAGAAGGCATCACCGAGCGCGAGTTCGGGAGGTTTCGACAGCGGGGGATTCCGACCCTTACCGTACAAGGGCTGCGTCAGCAAGGATTTCGTGGTCGGAGTGACAGCAAATCGGGGACAACCCCGAGGCGAAAAGCCTCGACTGTATCGAAACCCTCCCACTTCAGGGGCGAGGTTGTTTAGACACATTTCCACCCGTCGTCCTTTCGGGTCGACACGGGAACGGTCGATGAACCCTACGCCGTCGGCTTGAGCTGCGCATCGTGCTGCAGGTTCGCCCGGGTACCGGGCTTCGCCGTCAAGAACCTGATCGTTCAGGGCTGTTTTACCGGACTTATCCACATGCACGCGGGTCCCGCTTCCGGATTGGATACGGGACCCACGGCGTTGGAGACATGCCCGGACGTCGAAAAGGCCGCACGTCCTTGTGGAGACATGCAGCCTTCCTGAATGCGCTGTAGGAACGGGTGGTCCCTGCGACTTCGTTAGAAGTGGTAGGAAACGCCGGCACCGAAGCCGTAGGCGATGTCGCCGTCAACCATCGGGCTGTCCTTGATTTCCTTGGAGAGGGAGCGGACCGTGCCTTCAGCGTAGACGCTGAACTTTTCGGAGATGCGGTAGTCGCCGATCAGACGGAAGTACGGGGAGACGCCTGCATCGGCGCTGTAGGCGTCGAGGCCGCTGCGCTTGGATTCGGCGTGGGAGACGCCGTAGTAGTAGTCGTTGAACTTTTCGCTCGTGAAGAGAACGCCGACCTGCGGGGTGACGCCGAAGCCGGCCACGTCGAAGCGCTTCATCCAGCTCACGTCGCTCATGAAGCCCTCGGACTTGCCGGAGATGTCGGCGCCGATGCTGGCCGTGATCTGGCCGAGCTGGCTGCGCCAGGCGTACGTGACGTTGGCGAAGAAGGATCCGTCGCGGTCGTCGAGCTTCTTCATCCGGGCGTCGTCCGAGTCACCGGCGTCAAAGCCGAGTCCCATGTAGGAGACGCCGAGCATCAGGCGGTGGGCGTCGGTCTTGACGAGGAAGCCGCCGGCTTCGAGACCCTTGAAGTAGAAGTGATCGGTTTCAACGTCGACTGCGGGGATCGGCCAGACCTGAGCGTCCGTGTCGCGGTAGCCGCCGTCCCAGACGTGAACGCCAAGACCGGCGGAACCGGTGAATTCGGCGTGGGCGGGAACGGCGAAGGCGGCGCACACGGCGCCGAGAACGGTGGCGGTCTTGAACTTGCTGGCAAGCTTCATGATGTATGTCTTCTTTTGTGGTTTCTTGTGGATTGGAAATCCTAAACCCCTGTCGCACTGCGTCAGGGAGGAATTGGCTGAATGAACGTTTGTTCAGTGAGGCGACACTATACAGCAACGGCGCCTCTCGTACAAAGACGACGAAATGCCGAGAACGCCCTTCCCCCGCTCGTGAAGCGCCTTCGGCTTCACGTTGACTTCAGTGGGAATCACATATCGGACGTCTTTCCCTCTGCGAGAGGCTCTAGCAGTAGATCGGCCTGTTTTCAGCGACAGTCTGGATCCTGAAACTAAGGGATTACCCTAGCTTGCGCAATTCCTGCTTGCGGAGTGACTTTTTTGCCACACGTCCAATTCAAGAACTTTGGGCAAGTCGTTGAGAGAAACGGGCAATGACACCAAAGCCGTGAGGTGCAGAATTCCCTGCATGAAGGAGGGCGGGCCGAGTGCCGGAGCCGTCCGCAACGCACACACCACGAACAAGGAGACCGGCTCATGCAGTCCTTCACCTACCATTAACCCACGAAGCTTCATTTCGGCGTCGGCGCCGTGGCCGACCACATGGCTGACGAACTTACCTCACGCAGGTATAAAACGGCGCTCGTCGTCACGGGCGGCGGCAGCGTGCGCCGCAACGGGGAGCTCGACGCAGTTCTCAAGGCCCTTGAAGCTGCAGGCGTTCGTGTCGTCGAGTTTTCAGGGATTGAGCCCAATCCGCGCGTGACGTCGGTTGACCGCGCTGCTGCCCTCTGCCGCGCTGAAGGCGTGGATCTCGTAGTTGCCGTCGGCGGTGGTTTGACGATGGACGCCTCAAAGGCGATCTGCGCGGCGGCCGGACATGACGGACCCGCCTGGGATCTCGTGCTCGACAACAGTCTCGTCACCGATGCCTTGCCCCTCATGACGGTCAACACCATCGCCGCCACGGGGAGCGAATATGACAACGGCGCTGTGATCTCGAACATCGAGACCAACGAGAAGCTTCCGCTCGTGAGCGACCTGCTCTGGCCCGTCGTCTCCTTCATCGATCCGGCCTATACGATTACGGTTCCCGCTCGCCAGACCGTTGCGGGCTCCTGCGACATCATGAGCCACTACCTGGAACAGTACTTCGTGAAGGACATCTCTCCCGTCGCCGAAGGTCTCATCGAAGGCATCCTGCGTACGGTGATCCGCAACACGTCCGTCGTGCTCGAAAATCCTGCCGACCTCGACGCTCGATCCGAACTTCTCTGGGCGAGCACGCTCGGCTGCAACGGCATCGACAACACGCACTTCGAGGCCATGGCCGAGCACATCGAGAAGCACTGGTTTGCGCCGCTTGAAGCCTTTCCTGTTCCGTTCTCGAGGAAGGACGTCGTGGAGGTGCTGAAGCGCAGCCTCTGAGAAGCCTGAAAATCTGAAGAAGCTCCCGCCCTTTTGCTCGATCGGTTTGGCGGGTGAGAGCAAAGGAAACGCCGCCGGCGGAGAGTATCCACGGCGGTCTTTCTCATCCCACGCTGTTGGGCGTGCTCCTCTTCCTTCCTGACAAAGACAATCGCCCGAACGTCGTCAAACGTTCGGGCGAGGTTGGAGGTGACAGTTCGAGTTGAGCCGTCAGCTCATCCCATGGACGTCACTCTTTCGTCACGTAGATCAGAACGCGTGCCTCACGCCGATGGTGGCACGCCAGTCTTCGTCAAGGGTCGCGCCTTCGGTGCGTTCGACGTCGGCCCAGAAGTAGGTGTTGGGCGTCAGGTTGAAGTTGGCGCCGATGCCGTATTCAACCCAGGTGTCCTTGCCGTCCTCTTCGAGCGTTGCGCCGTTGGCGCCCGTGATCTTGCGGTCGCCCGCAAACTCATGGACTGCGGAAACGCGCAGGTAGACGTCGCCCTTGTTGTTCGGGCACTTCATGCCGGTGGCGAAGCCCACGCGGCCCATGAAGCTGTTCATGGAGTCAAACGTGTAGGAGGCCGTGCCGAGGTGAAGGTCGTCCTCGTCGATGTAGGTCCACGTCAGTTCGCTCTGCGGCTCGACGTAGAACTGCTCGGAGAGGTTGAAGCGCCAGCCGAACTCACCCGACAGGCTGTAGGCGTAGTTTTCGAGCGTGCCCTTCTTCGCGGCGCCGTCGGCCGTGACGTCGGTCTCGGCCTTCGCGACGCGAGCGATCACGTCGGCGAACATGCCGTTTTCACCGTACCAGAGGCCGTAGGCGGAAAGCGACCAGACGTCCATTTCGGCGGAACCGCGCGTGAAGTCGGCGTCACCGTTGGTGTAGCTGCCGGCAAAACCGACGCGGAAGTTCTGGTTCGGCACCAGCGTGTCGACGCCGACCTGGATCGTGTTGAAGTCGTTTTCAACGGCACCGCCCGAGAGGCGGCCGCCATCCCAGCGTGCCCAGGCGCCGGTCGTGCCTTCAGCGGAACGGACGTCGCCCATGCGCTTCCTGATGTCGTTCGAGAGGATACGGTTGAGGCTGAGCGTCGTGGCGCCGTTGAGCGTGAGGACGTCCTGCATCAGGGTGTTCGTCTTCGTGACGGTGTTGCCCTGCTGGTCGACGATGATCGAGCCGTTGTAGTCGCCTTCCTTCACTTCGCCCGTGATCGTGGCACCTTTAGCATTGATGCGGTCAAGCATCTTGGCGGCTTCTTCGGTCGTCACGTAGTCGGCGGTCTTCGAGGCTACTGCCTTGAGTTCCTTCACGGTGTTGGTGGTCGCCGTGAGCGTGTTCTTGCCAGCGGCGTCCAGGACGATCGTGCCGTTTTTGCCCGTGAGCGAGGCAGCCGTCACGTCCTTGTCCGTGGCGGAAATGTCGACGGTGGCGTTTTCAACGACGAGGGCGTCAACGGAGCTTTCGCCCTTGACCGTCCAGACGGCGTTTTCCTTGAAGGCGAGCGTGTTGTCGCCATCCCTTGCTGTGGACTTTTCGATGTTCGCCTGACCCGTGAGGAAGGAGTCCTTGCCGCTGAAGGTGAGCGGCATGGAGGCTTCCTGCTTGACCGTCACGTCGCCCGTGACCTGAAGCGTTTCGGACTTGATGGTCGAAGTGCCGGCCTTGGCAACGACTTCGCCGGTGATGGCCGTCTTCTTCGTTTCGACGTTGAAGATCGGCGCGGCGGCATCGGCTTCGGCTGCATAGACGTCGAGACCGATGACGTCGGCCTTGTTGGATTCGCTTTCCGTCACGTCGATCGTGAAGACGTTGGCCTTGACGTCGACAGTACCGGCGCCGACGGCAAAAGCGGCGACCTTGCGGTCTCCGGCGCCTTCACCCTGATCGATGTTGGCGCTCACGTGAAGCTCGTCAACTTCGAAAGTGGTTTTCGAAGTGGGAAACGAATTTTTATCGGGCGTCATGGAATTGAAGGCGGTGCGCTTGTCAGCAGAGAGGAAAACCTTTCCGCCCTTGATGTTCAAGGTGCCGCCGTTGTTGTTGATGGCGCTGCCGTTGTCAACCTCGGACGTCGTAGAAATGTGAAGTTCAGCGAAGTCGGTGATGTCGAGGGACGTTTGCGATCCGGTCATGTAGATGGCGGTCTGATCTTTGCTCGAAATGTTGATGACACCCGCCGCCTCATTGGTTGCAATCTTCATCTTCGAAGTGCTTTCAAGCCAGAGGCAGTAATTTTGGGCGCTCGAAAGCGTCACATTATCAGCCTTCAGAGACGACGTGCCAGTGGAAAAGACCACGTTGTTGCCGCTATGCTTCAGCGTGAGATTACCCTTGCCCTGCATCGTAACGTTCTGAAACGCGGATTGGTAATCCGGAGTTGCGGAAGTGTAGTTGGTATCGATTGTCAGGTTGTGGCCGTTGAGGTCGATGTTTGCCATTTTGACAATGACGGATTCCGTGCCGTTGATAGTGTAGTCACCGCCAAGCTGGTACTGGCCGTTGAGGAGCGGTTGGGTGCCCTGACCCTGAAGAATCGTGACGTTCGTGTCTGCAGCGCAAGCGGCGCCCATGGAGAATGCCGAGGCAAGGGCGACGGCGAGGATTGTCTTTTGCATAAAGCCTCCAAGTAGGTGCGAACCCTCATGTAGAATTCCGCACTCAACGTGAACGGTTTCGGGTTCACCTGTTTCGCATACCTCTCTTTTTAAAGGAATTGCCGATAGGGGGGTGGGTAAACCCTTAGATTGTTGTCTTTGCCCTACCCTTTTCGTGCCGCGAAACTTCGGAGAAGAACCCGAAAATTCGATGAGAGAGGCGTTTTGGAAATTGACATCCAATACCTTCAATGTCAATTGGTCTCACCAGACGTTAGTCCAGACGAAAGGCGGATGTGTCGCCTTTTTGACACTGAGGACAACATCCGTCTCTTCCTGAAGGATGTTTGAGATGGGATGACTGTGAGGTTCCGTCTTCTCCTCTTTGCTCCGATATGTTCATGCAGGGCTGCCCGGCGGGTGCGCGGCAATGACGAGGGGCCACGCGGACTGGACAGGATGGGAAGGAGAATGGAGGGATCGGGCATTACCCGGCGTGGCGCGGGTTCTGAGGGCGAACCGTGCCCTCAGGATTCTGTGTCCGGTGATCAGAAGAGTCCCTTCGCCAGCTCGGGCTTGGCGGGATAATCGTGGATCTCGGTTCGGATCTTCGCAATCAGTGCCCTTCTCGACGCGCTGGCGTCTTCAACGTTGACATGATTTCCGAGCGAGGCGTTCACGGCGATGCGGTTCTTGAGCAGTTCGACCACCTCGATGACGAGTTCGGGCTTGCTGTTCTTCCAACCGGTTCCGCTGTATTCGTCCCGGGGCACGGTCCGGAAGAAGTCGCCCTTGCTGTCGATGCCGAGCGTCACGGCACCGATCCTCATGCGATAGTCCTTGCGCTTCATCACCGCCTCGATCTCGGCCGCCTGAGCAACTGCAGGTGCAACCATGACGGCGATGCTCGTGCCGTCGACAATGATGTCGAAGGTCTCGGACAGATAGTTGGATCCCTTCTTGACGAACGCCTCGCCGCTCGACTTGGCCATCTTGTCCACATAGAAGGCGACAGCTTTGTCAACCTCCGCTCGCCTGATGCCCGGGACATGGACGCGGGTGACCTCAACCGTCGGTTCGTCGGGACTCAGGTGCTTGAAGTGATACTCGACAAAGTCGGCATAGCCGTCAGGACGCAGCTTGAAGCTGTCGGCGACCTCGCGGTTGGGCCTGAAGACGTCATATTTCTCGCTCATGACGACCGTTCCGTTCTGCGTGAACGGAACGCCGAAATCAACGAGTCCCGGAATGGACGCGTGCGGGATGACGGAGGCGCCGAGTGCTGCCTGCGAGGCGCAGACGGCGAGCGCGGAGGCGAGGATGGTTCGGGTGAAGAAATTCATGGTCGGTGCGGTCATGCATGGGAATGAGGCGGCCGATTTGAAAAGTTCTTTCGGCCTGGGTCATCGTATGATAGGGGAGGCAGCAACTGTTTATGACGCGTCCGAAAATGATGTCGCTCGATTGTGGCCAGATTCTCCAGGACCCGAAGACCCGAATAGAGCACGCCTGGAGCGGCCGGTTTCGGGAGGAAATCAGGAGGGAAGACAATGGCGATGGAAATCTCGCTTGCTTAAGCCGGCCTCGTGGCAGGCCGTCCAGATTTCGATCGAATCGGAGCGAACACCTCGGCAATCATGCAGCTTGGTTTATACGGCCGCACAAGCCGGAAAAATTTTCAGGATGAAGCTGGACAAACACCCTAAAATGTGGTAAAAGAGAATCCCTCCCGTCTAACACATTTAACAGGAGGTGCTATGACGGAAGCGACATTTCGCCCACTGGATAGCCTCCAGGTGATGGCCTACATCATCAAACGTTGCCACGAAAAAGAAATTACCCTTAACATTACAAAGCTTCAAAAGCTTATGTATTGTTGTTATGGGACAGTGTTGGGGAAGTTCGGCTTGCGACTCATCGATGAGTATCCTGCAGCTTGGCAATATGGCCCCGTTTTTCCAGAAGCCCTGAGAAGCGTTCAATTCTTCCATGTGCTCGCCTTTCAGGATAAAGAAACCCCAGACGTAGACGCGCTGCCAGAAAGCGTGCGTAAATTGATCGATGAAACATTGGATAGTTTCGGCAAATTTACCGCAAAACAGCTTTCGGATTGGACTCACTTAAAGGGTTCGCCTTGGTATCTTGCTTCTGACGGCGGTTCTTCCCTTTACGGAAGATTGTCTGATGAAAACGTTAGCAACTATTTCAAGACCAACGTTCTGAGATGACAGATCGCGGTAACGAAGAACTTAATTCTAGCTTGCGGCCTCTACAATCCCTGCCATTCGATCCCGAATCCACAACTCGGGCAGATCCAGAAAAAGTTTGGAAAACTAGAGAAGCCGAACAAGCTCATACTTTTCGTACAGTTGCCTTTTGGTCCGCTTTGATTTTTTGCGGTTTCGTAGCAGTTCTGTGGCTGTACATAATGGCTGAGTTCTGGCCGACAGATAAAATGGAAATGTCTTCCGTTTTGTTCATGTGCGCAAAAATGTCGTTGATTACTGTCGTTCTATTGTCGATGATAATCTCTCTTCTCAGATTTGCCATTCGGTGCGCCCATCATGACAATAAGCCTGAAACCGATTCATCGCCCTCATCCAACGCGTGGGCTGAAATTGTCAAAGAGCTTATAAAAGCTGTTAAGTCATCGGCCGGCACTTAGTGAGTCCCAATTTCGAACGAGACTTACAGAAAGCCTTGTTCAATTGTCCAAACGATTAAACCGCTAAAATCTGCAGAGGATTTTGGCGGTTTTCTTTTTTTTTCGACTTTTGGACGCAATTCAAAATCCCCGAAAGACAGCGAGTCGGGGGCGCTTCGAAAACTGGCGTGAACCTTTCCATGAGCTGTTGCGATCGTTCCGCTTTGCGAGAAAAACCCTTCCTCTTTCGTGCTCGCGCGCACGTGACAGATTGTCCGAGTCAGGCAGGAGCTGCTCAGAGCGGCTGGATCAGAGGCGAGCGTCAGAGCTGCTATGCCACGCTGAGCACCGAAGCGGCCCTTTTTGCGCTCCGTTCACGTATATAAGAATCGGGGGTGTTCACGTGTTTGAGACTGCCGTTCACGCAGATAAGAATTCTCACTTATCAAAAGACTGCCTCAACCAGTGAGCTTCTGACACCCATGCCCTCCTTTCCGCTTGTTTTCTCCAACCACAACCGCCGTTCCCTGAATGGAGAACGGTAACGGTACCGACTGGATGCGGGCGCAGGCATGCGACTGGGTTATTTTCAGGCGTCGCTTCTCCTATATCGTGCTGATTGAGAGATTTTGAGCCTTCTGCCCACACTTTTGCGGCAAAAGTTGCTATCCTTGTCATTTCCCTTAATGCCCGCCAACGCCGGCACAAAATCCTGCGCCCGAGGTCCGAATGCGTTCGAGCTCAAGCTCACGCTTGGCCAGTCGGGCGCTCGTCTTTTTGGAGAACAAGAATGACCAATACCGCCGCCCCTCTCGAATCGTTTGGCAAGATCTTTCAGGGCGATTTCATTGAACGCAACGGCATGAGCCTGCTGCAGCTCGCCTCCGCCTCCGGCATCCCGGTCGCCGAGATCGAAGCCATCATCAAAGACGAACGTCCGCTCACGGACGACGATGCCGAACGCTTCGGCCGCGTCTTCGGCGTCTCCGGGGAGTATTTCAAGAACCTGTACGCCCAGTACGCCAAGTAATGGCTTGAGAGGACTTGCCGTCAACCTACCCTCTTGTTGTTATCGATGGAAACCTAAAAGGCAGGCTGTCCACCTGCCCCTGCCCTTTTGTTTTCTTCTGGGTTCGGCTGCACTTTTCAGCACGCTGACGAATAGCTTGTTTGTCCGTCACATAGTCAGCAGTCTTGTGTCTCGGCCGTCGAGCTCCGAATGAACTTCAAGTGAGTCCTGGTGCCAAGCGGGCTGCCTTGTGGAATCCAAGACCAGCCAACTGTTGTTCTGATCCCTGACACTTTCTTCGAGTCTGCTCATTCGCAGGGTAGCCACTTGTCTGCAGAATCTCGGAAAAGGTTTCGACAGCAATCTTGCTACGCATCATTAGGTGGTGACTGCTCCCCGTCCGATTTAAAACAAATCGGGCGAGGCTTCCTGCTTCTTCAACATAGCCCGGACAATCGTTCGGGTCTTACATGTCTCCACAGGCTTCAGCTCGTAACGTTACGAGCGCAAGACGGTCATCCCAGCCGCCTTCAACATTCTTATGCCTTCCTGTTTGATATTCAGGGAGGCGTTTAGGTCTCGGTCATGATGTGCACCGCAATGCGGACACGTCCAGCTGCGGGTTGCAAGGCTCAGGTCCTTGAGCTTGTGACCGCAAGCGGAACACGTCTTCGAAGACGGATAGAAGGTGC
>NZ_KQ968565.1:0-7029 GCF_001578585.1 Sutterella sp. KLE1602 | reverse complement strand
CTTCGCCTTGTATTCGCACTGGCGCATGAATTCACCCCATCCTGCATCGGCAATCGCCTTTGCAAGATGAGATACAGCGCCTTGTTGAAGCAGAACCGCACAGCACCGAAAAGGCCGGCCAGATATTTCTTATGGTCGGGTGTCGGATAGAGTCGAACTCGGATGGCGCGGATCATTCGTGATAGAGGCAGGAAAGGAATTGATATTTGATTATATGAGGCTTCCTATTTTGGCGTATGCCTCGCATTTCGCCGTCTTTTCCGCCATTCCTCCCCGCCTCACCGAGGCGAGGGTTCCTGGCGGATTTGGCTGAGTCAGCCGTCAAATCTGGACGCACATGATTCAGCTTCATGAAGTCCATGATCCTGATTGATTCGACGGATTCTGTTCATTGGCCAAGATTTGGATCATCCGCAATTCGATATTTTCCGGAAATCGTCGACAGATCCCGAAGAGTACGAGAATATGACGGAGATGCAGGATCGTTGTGCGGTTCGTAGTAAGGTTGATCCTGTATGTCGAGAAGACCACAGACGAGGTCAAAAACCATGTCGTTGGTGAAAAATTTGCCGACGTTCTCCTTCAGCGCCTGAGCTGCCTCCGGTGCCGACTGAATGAAACCATCAGAGAATGCGGCCCACAAGGGAATTCTCACCATCTTCCAGGTGAAGGGATCGAGTGTATGACCGTGTTTCGGATCTTCGCCATGGTCTGAAAAGAAGAGAAGTGCCTGAAAATCCGACCTGGTTCGGAGATATTCGTATACCTGTCGTGTGAAATCGTCGCTGAAGCGGACGGCATTGTCATAATCCTCGCTAGGTTCGCCGTCCCGAGAGGCATACGAGGACGGATATCGCTGTTCATAGTTGCTGTGACAACCTAGGACATGCAGAAAGACCAGTTGTTTGGCGTCGTGGTTCACTGGTATCTTTCGAAGTTCGTCCACAAGTGCATCGTCGTAATGCCGGCTCTGAATTTTCTCACCAATGGTTTCGTTGATCCAGACCTGATGGTCTGCCTCGTTGGCGATAACGGTAGTTGGAGAGTCCCAGCCGCCCAGCCTGTTCTGATTGCTCAACCACGAAACATGGTAGCCGGCTGCTCGGGCAATTTCCACGATCGAGGGGCTCTCGGCGAGAGGTCTGTCGGTGAATTGTGAGCGAGCCGTAAGTGCCTGTTCAAGGGATCGAACAGTATTCGGGTAGCAGGAATAGGCATTCTGCATGAGAACGAAATGATCGTCTACCGCCTGACGTGTCAACCACGGGGTCGTCTCTTTTTCATAGCCGTAGGCAGACATCCTGTCGCGAGTCTGGGATTCCCCGACAATGACGACATAAAGACCGTGGCGCCCCTGCTCTCGGATGCCCTCGAGGGATGCAATCAGGGACTTCCGTTCCTCCAACTTGCTTTCAAATGAATTGAGTTCCTGCACTTTTTCGACAGCTGCAGTCACGATGTTCGTGGTGAGATTCCCGGCGTTTTTCATGGCTGCTGCGATGCTCGTGGCCAGTATGATGACGGATATGACTGGAACAGCCCGGCTGAAGATGCCAATGCTTTGACGACAGGTTAGCGCTCTGATTGAGATGGCGGACAAAAGGACGGCAAAAATACAAACGCCGACCGTAAACATCGCGCCCTTATACGAGAAGTATTCGACCGCTTCGCTGGGATTGGTCTGCCAGATCGCAATCAACGTGTCGGCGTTCATCAAGCCATCATGAGACAACCAGTATGCAATGAAAGCAAGCGGCAATGAGACAGCAGCACCCCAGAGTACTGCGGAAACCAGACGGATCAGCCTCTGTACGAATCTGTTCTGGAAAAAGCACGAAGATGCCGTAAAAAACATAATTGATACGGCAAGCGAGATCGCACAACAGTTGTTCTTCGTGAGGCTCCGTGGCAGATCGAAGACATCTCTAACATTCGAATCTGCATCCCAGTACATCATGGCGCCCGGCACATTCAGAAGCAAATACAAGATCAGCGTGGCCGCAAGATCTCGTCGATCCTTGCGAAAGACGTACAAAAATCCGGCAAGACCGACGGCTGTCAACAAAGTGTAGCCAGCGTGTCCGAAAGCATGTTTGTATGTGCCGAGCAGAAAGGCATTTGTCAGAAAAATGAAGGAGACTGCGAAAAGATAGAGCGTGATCGGCAGAATTAAAGCATTAACCCATGCTCTGAAAGGCAAGTTGAATCGTAACTTAGAGGGGGGGGGGGGTATCATTATGCTATTCATTTTAATATTGCAATTCGCTTTATAGATCGGCTCGACAATTTTTACGACAGGCTGACAAGGAGGCTCAATGAGAGAGCCGGACGCGCCCATTTCCGCTTCTCTATGAGGAATTCCTCGAGGTCGAAATGATCAGGGACAGAGTTGCATGCATGATCGGAAGCAGGTCGATGAAAACGCAGAATCGAAATCTGCCCCTGCAGTAGAAAGTTTCTGGGCATCGCGACAATGACGAATGGGAACCTAATATACCAGTATGGCAGGCAATTTTCCATTGGCTTTTGGACTGGAGACGCGTGACTTTATGACGTCCGGATGGTTGACGCCCGGGCGGCCCGTCATCAGTCCCAGAAATAGGTTGTCAATCTGAACTCCCATGATTAGAGAACTGCATTTTCTGCCGCCCTTCTCATCGCATCATCACCGCGACGGTCGTACATGGCGGTGGTCGAAATGTTCGAGTGCCCCATCATGTTCTTAACGGTCACGATGTCGACATTGTTCGCGAAGAGTCGTGTGGCGAATGTTCGTCGGAGGTCATGTGCCGTCGCCGATTCATGGTTCGCGGACTCCATGCGGCGTTTTGTAATCCGACCGATCGAACTCGGGTCGAGAGCGTCGGTAATGGAAATCCGGCCGTTCTTGTAGATCCGTCCGAAAAGCAATCCTGGTTCTGTGCCACGCCAACTACGAATCCAGATTTCGACTGCCTGTGCGACTGGCGGCGGAAGAAACACCCTCCTCTCTTTGTCGCCCTTGCCGATCAGGGTGAGGGAACGGTTGTAGAGATCGAGCTTGTCGATGCGGATGCCAGGAATTTCACCACGACGAAGTCCGCAGCCGAGCATCAGTGCGATGACTGCGCGGTCACGGGCGCCGATCGCCGTGTCCGCATCGCACCCCGCGAGAAGATTTCGGGATTCGTCAAAGGAAAGCGCGCGCCCCGTAGGTAGTCGATAGAAACGCCTCTGCTTCAGGGACTTGATGCGAAGGTAGTCCTCGTGCTCCATCGATCGTGCGAGCCAGGCAGCCTGAGCGACCCCCTTGAGGGCAGCCAAATAACAGTTCGAAGTTGAGCCCGAAATGCCGTCGCGCTCCTGTTTAGCGAGAAACGCGAGCACGTGTTCGGTCTTCATCTCTCCCCAACGGCAGTCTCGAAGATCGGCGGCGCCGGTCCATCGGGCGAAGACATTGAGTTTTGACGCCACCGACTTGCGCGACTGCGGCGAATGAAGCGTCGCGAGATAGGCGAGCGCCGCATTGACCTGTCCCGAATTTGCAGCGGCCGTTGCCGACAGCATGCCTTTCTGAGTTGCGCCCGAATCGGCGCCCTTCGGCGGAACCATGACCTCAAAATCCGTTGACATTTCTAAAAACCCTTGATGGAGAACGAAGGCGCGAGTTTCTTAGTGCGGGCGACGGACGCTCCAAATAACGCACGAGAATGAACATTCTACGACATTAACATATTATATCTCTTCCTTCGATCCGATTTACCCCTTGAGGGGTTCAGGGCTGCGGGATTTTCAAGAGGGTCTTCAAGGAAGACAGTACTCGGGCGACGGCACAAAGAACCACAAAAACAGCACTTCCCATGGCGCGTTTGAATGGTTTTGGGTGAGAGGATGTCGGCCTACGCTCGAAAGATCGCGTTTATTTGCGCCCTGATAGCCCCGAAAATTCTCTCTTGGGCTGTGCGACAGGGTGAGAGAGGTATTTTGGAACGTGAAAAACAGTCCTTTTGAGGGTTCCGGGCTCTGAAAACACTTCGATCGGGCACGTTTTCGCCACAGCAGGTAGAATGTTCAGATAGCAAAAACAATACAAAGCCAGGACGCCTCCATGCAAGAACAAAAAAACAATGAAGACACTCTGACTGACGATGCCATTGAGGCCGGCATTGAGGAACTGACCCTCGTGCTCCTTTATCTGAAGCGCTTCAAGTGGAACCATGACGACCAGGTCGCCCGTGCCAGCTGGCGTAGCTTCGACTGGGAGACGCTCGACAATCTTTTGCAGTCCTCCGATCTTTCCGGTTGTGACCACAAGGCGGTCTGGATTTCCGACGAAGGCATCAGGCGGGCGCGCAACATTCTGGAGAAGTACGGCCTTTCTCATCTTGAAGGTGCTGCAGAAGCTTAATGACCGAACGACTGGAGCCGGACTTCCGGCTCGGACTCACCGGAGCCATCGTCTCCTATCTCAGCTGGGGTCTCATGCCCATCTACTGGAACCTGCTCGAAGGAGCCGGCTCCGTGGAGGTGATTGCCCATCGCATTCTCTGGTCGCTTCTCTTCATCCCGCTCGTGATGGCGGTCCGCGGAAAACTCCGATCTGCCTGGTCCGACATCAAGTCAATTCTCACCTCTCCAGTCACCGCCCTTCTGCTCGCGACCGCCGCGTGCTTCGCCGGCCTCAACTGGTGGATCAACGTGATCGCCGTTCTGAGCGGTCACGTCGTGGAGCTCGGCATCGGCACCTTCCTCACGCCGCTCATCTCCGTTTCCTGCGGCGTCCTCTTTTTCCGTGAACGCCTCTCGCGCACGAAGACTGCGGGCGTGATGCTCGCCATGACCGGCGTGCTCATCATGATCGTCTCCTTCGGCCACTTTCCCTGGATTTCGCTCGGCGTCTCGGCGACCTGGGGAATTTACGGGGCGCTCAAGAAAAAGCTCATGCTCGACGCCTGGGTGAGCATTCTGCTTGAAGGCCTCATGATGATGCCCGTTGCTTTGGGTTATGTCTTCTGGCTTTCGTCGATCGGTGAAAATCACTTCCTGCCGACGGTCAATCCCGAGCTTTCGCTCTGTCTCGCCGGCACCGGCATCGTCGCCTCCATCCCGCTTATCTTCTTTACGATCGCAGCGGTCAACCTCCCGATGAACGTGCTCGGATTCTGCCAGTACATCTCGCCGATCCTCACGCTTTTGCTCGGAATCCTATTCTTCAACGAGCGTTTCGGCTGGGGCGAACTCTTCACCCTCCTCTTCATCTGGAGCGGCATCGCTGTCTTCCTTTTAGCAGAAGTTCACGAACATCGCAAGGCTCATTGATCACTTCGGGTGTTCATGCTGAGTGCTCAGGAGTTACGATGATCGTCCTTTCCTGCGTTCAATTCAATGCCATCAGCGTAATGAATTCTTCATCTCTGATGACGCGAGGAGAACGCTCAATCCTCAATTTTGATCCCCGGTGTTTCTGTTCGTTAATGCCTCCCCGATGCGCGTTTTGTGTTCCAGAGTGTTTTTGACTTCCTCCCCGTCCTAAAGGGCGGGGATTCCTTGGACCACGCGGTCTCGTGGTTCAAGGGCGGTTCCCATTGATGGCATCGAGTCCTTAGGCCGAAAGCCTTGCTCCCCAACACTCACTACATGGGCGATGTGCTTTTGTTGTGTGCACTCGGGCCTGTCCGGCCCTTCCTCAACACGTTCAGGGCACCCACCACGTCGGCATTCGCTTTGAAGCCGCAACTTTCGTTGACGCACTTGAAAATCGCCTGCGTCGGGCGGTTGCGTTTGTCCCTGCTCTGACAGTGCGGGCAGGTGATGCTCGTCCCTCTCGGATCGACGGGAATCATCACACCACCCACTTTCAGAAGTTGCCATTCGATTGTTTGGCGAAGACTGTAGAACCCCGTGCGCAGGATGGCGCGGTTGAGCCCGCTTTTCTGCTTCACATTCTTGCCGGGATTCGCAACGGTGCCCTTGGCAGACGCCGTCATGTTCTTCACCTTCAGGTCCTCGACGTACACGCAGCCGTACTCCTGCGCGAGCGCATGCGCCGTCTTCCTGTGGAAATCCTGTCGAATGCAACGAATCTTTCGGTATAGGTTTTGAATCCTCTCCTTGAGCTGACGGCGCTTGCGACTCGGCTGCTTCTTGTCAAAAGGCTCCGCCAGTCCCAACTTCGCGAGTTTCTTTCGCGACTCCTGGTTGAGCGAAAGCTTGCGTTTCAAGCCCGCAATGCGTTTCTCGATCGAGCGAATCTTCGCCGTGTCGAGATCGTAGAATCGTCCGTCGCTCGTCGCGACGGCATGCACGACGCCGACGTCGATTCCGACATCGAGCGCCTTCATGTCGGGAGCCTGGACTTCGAACTCAACCGTGAAGATCACGAACCAGCGGCCGCAGTCCTTCTTGACGTGAATCTGTTTCACGACACCGGGAACGAGCGTCCCGTTCGCACACTCAAACGCGATGGCACGCGTTCTACGGTATCGAATCCAGCCGATCTTCGGGAGCTTGACTCGCCCGTTGGCATCGTCGATGTGTTCTGGAGCAAACTGCGGAACCCGAAAGCCGTCTCCGATATCTTTCGCCTTGAACTTCGGCCATCCTTTGTGTGCCGGATCGCTCTTGGGACGGAAGCTGTCGCTGATGGCGCGATCGAGATCGAGCAGGGCTTGCTGGAGCGGTTGGGCCATGGCCTCGCGAAGGAAGGCGGTCTCGGGTTGTTTTTTCCAGAGCACCAACTCGTGGGCGAGCTCCTTGTAGGTGAGAAGCTTTTCACCTTTAGACTTGCGCTCGTTTTGGATCCCCAACGCCTTGTTGAAGACAAACCTGCGGCAACCGGCGTTTCGACTCAAGGCCGCACGTCGGGTCTCGTCAACGTAGAGTTCGTATTGAAAGGCGCAGGTGATCTTCATATGAACATCATGGCACACTTCCTTTAAGAATGCGTGCTTTACGACCAAATGCCCATTTGGGCCTTATATCCTCCCCATGAATGGAGAGGTTTTACGGCCCGTTAGATAAAGTCGAGCCGAGAAAACCCGCGGTTTTAAC